>JALWTH010000053.1 GCA_027082975.1 Paracoccaceae bacterium
CCCCAGTCCGGCGCCCCCTGTCCAGCGCCTCCCAATCCCGTGCCTCCAGTCCGGCGCCCCCCGGTCCGGCGTCCCCTGTCCAGCGCCCGCAGGGCGCGGCCCGGCGCGGCGCCTTCAGAGCTTGCGGGCGATTTCGCGCAGGGCGAATTTCTGGATCTTGCCGGTGGAGGTCTTGGGCAGTTCCTGAAACACCACCTTCTTCGGCGTCTTGAAGCCCGCCAGCCGCTCGCGCGCAAAGGCGATGAGTTCGGCTTCGCTCGCGCTCTCCCCCTCCTTCAGCTCGACAAAGGCGCAGGGCACCTCGCCCCATTTCTCGTCAGGCTTTGCCACCACCGCGCAGAGCAGCACCGCCGGGTGGTGCATCAGCACGCCCTCGACCTCGACCGACGAGACATTCTCGCCGCCGGAGATGATGATGTCCTTGGAGCGGTCGGTGATCTTGATATAGCCGTCCGGGTGCTGCAGGGCGATGTCGCCGGAATGGAAATAGCCGCCCCGGAAAGCCTCGGCGGTGGCCTCCGGGTTCTTCAGGTAGCCCTTCATCACCGAATTGCCGCGAATCATGATCTCGCCCGTGGCCTCGCCGTTCATCGGGATCTGGGTCATGGTTTCGGGGTCCATCACGGTGATGTCCTCCATCATCGGCTGGGCCACCCCGGTGCGCGCCTTGATCGCGTAGCGCTCTTCTTCGGGCAGGTCGTCCCACTTGTCGCCCTGCCAGATGCACTCGGTGACATGGCCGTAGGTCTCGGTCAGCCCGTAGACCTGGATCACGCTGAAGCCCAGCGGCTCGATGGCCTTCAGCGTGGCGGCGGGCGGCGGGGCGCCGGCGGTAAAGACGCTTACGACATGGTCGAAGTCGCGCTTCTCGTCGTCGCGGGCGTGGATCAGCATGTTGAGCACGATCGGGGCGCCGGCCAGATGGGTCACCTTTTCGTCGGCAATGGCGTCGTAGATGGCGCGCGCGGTGATGTCGCGGCAGCACACCATCGCCCCGCCGACGATGGGCATCATCCAGACATGGTTCCAGTTGTTGCAGTGAAACAGCGGCACGATGATCAGGTAGCGGGCAAACAGAGGCATCTGCCAGCTGACCAGCGTGCCCATCGGGGTGAGATAGGCGCCGCGGTGGTGATAGACCACGCCCTTGGGCCTGCCGGTGGTGCCGGAAGTATAGTTGAGCGCGAGGCTCTCCCATTCGTCCTCGGGCAGGACCCAGTGATACTGCGGGTCGCCCGTCTCCAGCAGTTCCTCGTATTCGGGATAGCGCCCGGTGGCGGGGAAGCCGGCCTCGGGGTCGGCCACCTCGATGATCTCGGGCCCCGCGCCCTCCATCGCCTCGATGGCGGCTTCGGCGAGCGGCAGCAGCGAGGTATCGACCAGCACCGCGCGCGCCCCGCCATGGGCGAAGATATAGGCCACCGTGTCCACGTCGAGGCGGGTGTTGATGGTGTTGAGCACCGCGCCGCAGGCGGGCACGCCCCAGCTTGCCTCCACATGGGCGAGCACGTTGGGCAGCAGGGTGGCGACCACCTCGCCGGGCCGGATGCCGCGCGCCGCCAGCGCCGAGGCCAGCCGCGAGACGCGCGCATACATCTCGCCATAGGTGAGGCGGCGGGCGCGGTCCACCACCGCTTCGCGGTCGTGAAACAGGCAGGCCGCGCGCCTGAGGTGAGAGAGCGGCGTCAGCGGCACGTAATTGGCCGCGTTTTTCCCGAGCCCGGTTTCGTCTGCCATCCAGCCCATCTTTTCCCCCTGATTTTCCCCTGATTCGGAAATCCGGTCACATTCGCGCCCATGCCGCTTGCATGTCGCGCGCAGAGAAGACACGATTTGCCCCGGCAAGGTCAATGGCCGAAACGCGCGGGGCGCGGGGGCGAAAGGAAAGAAAGATGCAAGAGCAGCAGGAGCGGCCATTGCAGGCGGTGGGGCTGATCCTCGCGGCGATGTTCCTGCTCGCCCTGTTCGACAATTTCGTGGCCCGCATCGCCCGCGATATCGGGTTGTGGCAGTTTCACCTGATGCGCGCGCTTCTGGCCATGGCGCTGCTCGGGGCGCTGGCGGCGGCGGGGCTGGTCGATCTGCGCGCGCGCAGATCGACCAGCCC
>JALWTH010000054.1 GCA_027082975.1 Paracoccaceae bacterium
GCCGTGGCCGGCTCGGCTGCCGCAAGCGGTTGCGATTCGACCGCGGGCGCGGCGGGCAGGGCGGCGGCGGGCAGCGGGTCCTGCACCCCGGCGGCCGAATCCGGCACTTTGGGGTCGCAGGCCGCGAGTGTCAGAATCCCTGCCAGTCCAACAAGATAGCGCATTTCTGCCCCCGTTCTTCCCTGTTTCATCCCTGTGCCGGGTTTACCACCATTTCGCCGGCCTGGCCACGAAGGCGGCGCGGGTTTCGAGCGCCTGGGCGATATTCAGCAGATCGCCCTCCTCCCACGGCCGGCCGATCAGCTGCAGGCCCAGCGGCAGGCCCTGCGCGTCAAGCCCGGCGGGCAGGGAGATGCCCGGGAGGCCGGCGAGGTTGACGGTGACGGTGAAAACATCGTTGAGATACATCTTCACCGGGTCCGCATCGGCCATTTCACCGATCCCGAAGGCCGCCGAGGGCGTGGCCGGGGTCAGGATCGCCTCCACGCCTTCGGCGAAGACCTGCTCGAAATCGCGCTTGATCAGGGCGCGCACCCGGCGGGCGCGGTTGTAATAGGCGTCATAGAAGCCCGCCGAAAGCACATAGGTGCCGACCATGACCCGGCGCTGGACTTCGTCGCCAAAGCCCTCGGCGCGGGTCTTTTCATACATCTCGACGATGCCTTCGCCCGCCTCGAGCCTTGCCCGGTGGCCGTAGCGCACGCCGTCATAGCGGGCGAGGTTCGACGAGGCCTCGGCGGGCGCGATGACGTAATAGGCCGGCAGGGCATATTTGGTGTGCGGCAACGAGATATCGACGATCTCGGCGCCCGCATCGCGCAGCATCTCGGCGCCCTGCTGCCAGAGATTCTCGATCTCCTCGGGCATCCCGTCGAGGCGGTATTCTCTTGGAATACCGATCTTTTTGCCGCGAATGTCGCCGGTGAGCGCGGCTTCGAAATCCGGCACCGGGAGGTCGGCGCAAGTGGAGTCCTTGTCGTCGGGCCCGCACATGGCGGCGAGCATGATGGCGGCGTCGCGCACGTCCCTGGTCATCGGCCCGGCCTGGTCCAGCGAGGAGGCAAAGGCGATGATCCCCCAGCGCGAGCAGCGCCCGTAGGTGGGCTTGATGCCGGTGATGCCGGTGAAGGCCGCGGGCTGGCGGATCGAGCCGCCGGTATCGGTGCCGGTGGCGCCAAGGCAGAGGCCGGCGGCGACGGCGGCGGCAGAGCCCCCGGAAGAGCCGCCGGGGCTGAGCGGGGTATCGTCGCCCGCGCGCCGCCACGGACTGACCGCAGGCCCGTAGGTAGAGGTCTCGTTGGACGAGCCCATGGCGAATTCGTCCATGTTGAGCTTGCCGAGCATCACCGCGCCCGCGTCCCACAGGTTTTGCGTGACGGTGGATTCGTAGCCCGGGCGGAAGCCGTCGAGGATCGCCGAAGCGGCCTGGCTGGGCACGCCTTTGGTGCAGAACAGATCCTTGATGCCGAGCGGGATGCCGGTGAGCGCCGGCGCTTCCTCGCTCGCCCGCAGGCGCTCATCGGCGGCCTTGGCCTGGGCGCGGGCGATCTCGGGGGTGGGGTGGACAAAGGCATTGAGCGCGCCGGCGGCCTCGATGGCCGAAAGGCAGGCCTCGGTCAGCTCGGCCGCGGTGATCTCGCCCGCGCGCAGCTTGTCGCGGGCCTCGTGGATGGTGAGGGTGTTGAGGGCGTCGGTCATCATTCCACCACCTTCGGCACGGCAAAGAAGCCCTCGCGCGCATCCGGCGCGTTGGCGAGGATCTCTTCCTGCCGGTTGCCATCCGTCACCACATCCTTGCGGCGCTTCAGACGCATCGGGCTGACCGAAACCATCGGCTCCACCCCCTTCACATCCACTTCGTTCAGCTCCTCGATGAAGCCGAGAATGGCCGAAAACTCCTGCGCCAGCCCCGGCAGGCGCTCTTCCTCCACCCGGATGCGGGCAAGGTGGGCCACCTTGCGGGCGGTTTCTGTGTCGATGGACATGGGCTTCCTCGCGTCTCTTTTCGCTTGTCCGTTTAGCGCCGCGGGGCCAGAGTGGCAAGGTAGTGACGCGATGGAGGCTGACATGAAAATCATCTGGCTGGGGCATTCGGGCTTTCGCATCGAGATCGGCGGTCAGGTGCTGTTGATCGACCCATGGCTGAGCGGCAACCCGATGTTTGACGAGGACCGCCGGGCGGAGGCGATCCGGGGCGCGAGTCATGTCCTCGTGAGCCACGGCCACGGGGATCATTCGGGCGATTCGGTGGCGATTGCAAAGGAGCTTTCGATCCCGGTGGTGGGCATTTATGACCTTGTGTCCTGGTGGCAGCAGAAGGAAGGGATCGAAGGCATCGGCTTCAACAAGGGCGGCACCATGGCGCTGGGCGATGTGGCGGTGACGATGGTCTCGGCCAGCCATTCTTCGAGCGTGGATGGGGCCGACGGGCCGGTCTATGCGGGCACCGAGAGCGGCTTCATGATCGAGGGCGAGGGCCATGTGATCTACTTTTCGGGCGATACCGACATCATGGCCGACATGGCCTGGATGGGCGAGCTGCACCAGCCCGATATCGGCATCCTCGCCGCCGGGGGCTATTTCACCATGGACATGCGGCGCGCGGCCTGGGCGGCGAAGAAATACTTTGATTTCAAGGTGGTGATCCCCTGCCATTACCGCACCTTCCCGATCCTCGCGCAGTCGGCCGAAGAGCTGGTGGCGGCGCTTCCCGGGGTGGATGTGCGCGAACCGCAGGTGCTGGAGGCGATCGAGATCTGAGCGCCTGTATTACTCCGGTGACTCCGGGATAGCCGGACTCGTCCGTGCGACAAGGGCATGCGGCCGCCCGGGTGGGCGCGAATGCGCCCGCCGTGGGGCGGGCGGGCGCATGCCCGGGCCGCCATTGGCGCCCCGGGCCAATTCATGCTTCACCCTCGCCACGATAGCCGCTAGGCAGGGCGCATGAAGATACTCTTTCTCGGCGATATTGTCGGGCGCGCCGGGCGCCGGGCGGTGATCGAGCGCCTCGGGGCGCTGCGCGCGGCGTGGAAGCTCGATTTCGTCATTGCCAACGGCGAAAACGCCACCAATGGCATGGGGCTCAGCGCCGCCCATGCCCGGGCGCTGCTGGGCGCGGGGGTGGATGTGCTGACGCTGGGCGACCACGCCTTTGACCAGCGCGACATGCTCGCGTTTTGCGAACAGGAATCGCGCATCGTCCGGCCGCTGAACTTCGCCAAGGCCGCGCCGGGGCGCGGCGCGCGGCTGTTTTCGGATGCGCGCGGGCGCAAGCTGCTGGTGGCGCAGGTGCTGGGAAACGTGTTCATGAAGCGCGCCTTCGACGACCCCTTTGCCGCCATTGATGCGGTGCTGAAGGCGCATCCGCTGGGCGGGCAGGCGCAGGCGGTGGTGGTGGACATCCATTGCGAGGCGACCAGCGAGAAGATGGCGATGGGCCATTTCTGCGATGGGCGCGCGAGCCTGGTCGTCGGCACCCACACCCATATCCCCACCGCCGATGCGGTGATCCTGCCCGGCGGCACCGGCTTTCAGGCCGATGCGGGCATGTGCGGCGATTACGATTCGGTGATCGGCATGGACAAGGCCGAGCCCATGCGCCGCTTCGTCACCGGCATGGTCAAGGGCCGCTTTCAGCCCGCCAGGGGCGAGGCCACGCTTGCGGGCGTCTATGTGGAAACCGACGACCGCTCCGGCAAGGCGGTGCGCATCGAGATGGTGCGCGAGGGCGGGCGGCTGGCGCAGGCCGGGCCATGACGGCTCACCGCGAGCGCCTCTGGCTCACCGCGCTGCTGGTGGTGCTGGGGGCGGGCTGGGGGCTGACGCAGCCGCTTTCCAAGATCGCCGTTTCCACCGGCCACGGCCCCTTTGGCCTGATCTTCTGGCAGCTGGTCATCGGCGCGCTGGTGCTGGGCGCGGTGCAGGCGCTCAGCCGCCGCCCGCTGCCGCGCACGCGCGCCGCGCTGCTGTGGTATCTGGCGATGGCGCTGGTGGGCACGCTCATTCCCAACACCACCATGTATCTTTCCATGGCGCACCTGCCCGCAGGCGTCATGTCGCTGATATTGTCGCTGATCCCGCTGATGGCCTTTCCGGTGGCGCTCGTGCTGGGCACCGACAGCTTCGCGCCGCTGCGGCTCTTGGGCCTCGTGGCCGGCTTTGCCGGAGTGGCGCTGCTGCTCGGGCCCGGCGCCCTGCCCGCGGGCGCGCTCGCCTTTCTGCCGCTGGCGCTGGTGGCGCCGTTCATGTATGCGCTCGAGGCCAACATGGTGGCCCGCTGGGGCGCGGGCGCGCCGGAGCCGGTGGCGCTGCTGCTCGGGGCCTCGCTTGCAGGCGCCGCGCTGGCGCTGCCGCTGGCACTGCTCAGCGGCCAGTGGATCGACCCGCGCGTGGGGCTGGGCGTGCCGGAATGGGCGCTGGCGGGCTCTTCGGTGATCCATGCGCTGGTCTATGCGGCCTATGTCTGGCTGGTCGGACGCGCCGGCGCCACCTTTGGCGCGCAGGTGAGCTATCTGGTCACCGGCTTCGGCATGCTCTGGGCCATGGCGCTCCTGGGCGAGCGCTATACAGGCGCGGTCTGGGGGGCCATGGGGCTGATGTTTGCCGGGCTGTTTCTGGTCACGCCGCGCAGACGGTGAGGACGCGCCACCGAGTATTTCCAGGTATTTCATGGAGGCCAGATACTCCCTTACCACCCCTGCCTCACGCGCACCGTTGCACCCTGCGCGCCTCTGCCCTAAATGAGAGACCATGACCCTGCGCCCGATCCTGATCCACCCCGACCCGCGCCTGAAAAAGGTCGCTGCCCCCGTGCCCGACCTCTCGGACGAGCTGCGCGTGCTCGCCGACGACATGCTCGAGACCATGTATGACGCGCCGGGGATCGGCCTTGCCGCGCCGCAGATCGGTGTGCTCAAGCGCCTGATCGTGCTCGATTGCGTCAAGGAAGAGGGCGCCGCCCCCCGCCCGCTGGCGATGTTCAACCCCGAGATCGTCGCCCGCTCGGACGAGACCAGCACCTACGAGGAAGGCTGCCTGTCGATCCCCGAGCAATATGCCGAGGTGACCCGCCCGGCCGAGGTGGAAGTGGCCTGGATCGACCGCGACGGCAAGGCCCGGCAGGAGGTCTTTACCGGCCTCTGGGCCACCTGCGTGCAGCACGAGATCGACCACCTCGAAGGCAAGCTGTTCATCGACTACCTCAAGCCGCTCAAGCGCCAGATGATCACCCGCAAGATGGTCAAGCTCAAGCGCGAGCGCGCGCGCGCCGCCGGATGAGCGCCGTCCGGTCCCACCGGCCCTTCGTGATCTGGCCCGACAAGCGTCTGAGGACACCGGCCGCGCCGGTGGAGGAAGTCACCGACGAGATCCGCGCGATCTGGGACGAGATGATCGCGGCGATGGAGGCCATGCCGGGCGTGGGCCTCGCGGCGGTGCAGCTGGGCATCCCGCTGGCGCTCGCCGTGGTCGATGCGTCGCAAGCGCGCGGGCAGGCGGTGCGCATGGCCAATCCGCAAGTGCTCCATGCCAGCACCCGGCTCAGCACCCACGAGGAGGCGAGCCCCAACCTCCCCGGCGTCTCGGCCACCATCAAGCGCCCGCGGGCGGTCACCGTGGGCTTTCTCAACGCCGAGGGCGAGACGGAAGAGCGCGATTTCGTCGGCCTCTGGGCGACCTCCGTGCAACACCAGATCGACCACCTCGCGGGGCGAATGTATTTCGACCGCCTCAGCAAGGTGAAGCGCGACATGCTGCTCAGGAAGTGGCAAAAGGCACGAAAGGGCCTCCAGGTCGCATACCCATAAACAGGATTCCCATTTCTGACGCGTTGTGATTCACTTTCTGCAAAGAGCAGGAGGTGCGCATGGCGCGTTTCGATCTGACGGATTTCGAGTGGTCTGTGATCCAGCCGTTATTGCCGACCAAGGTGCGCCTCGGTGTTGCGGCGGGACGACCGGCAGGTTCTGAACGGCATTTTCTGGCGGCTGCGCACCGGGGCGCCATGGGCCGACATTCCGGCCCGCTATGGCCCCTGCACGACCTGCGTCAACCGCTTCAACCGATGGCGCAAGGCGGGCATCTGGGCGCGCATTCTCGACGCCATATCAGAGGCTTACGAGGGCGGCATCCAGATGATCGACTCCTCTTCCATCCGGGTTCACCAGCACGGGGCGAACGGCCCGAAGTTCGGCGGATCAGCAAACACTCCGGGGGAGTGTTTGCCCGACGGACGGGGCGATCCGGTTGCATGGGTCGCTCGCGGGGCGGGCTGACCACTAGGCCCAGGAACCATTAATCCCACGTTCACAGTCCGGCGGATTTGTTTCCCGAACAGGCGCAAGACCGCAGGAATAGTGGTCGTTCGCCGGGAAAACCGTCCACTGGAAGGTTTTCTTTTCCGGCTCACTTCAAGGTCTTGCAACGCACTCAGGGAGAAAATCCGCCTGAGCCCTGCGGGCGGCGCAGGCGCTTCATCTCAGGGGCCTTTTGCCCTTGGAAAGGGGACCCACCCTGTCCGGCGGGCAAAAAACCCCTGATAGCACGCGCCTCAAGCCGCTGTGAGCGCGGGATTGATGGGTCCTGAGCCTGGGCTCAGGCCCGTGCGGCCTGCGACTTCTCGGCCAGTTCGCCGGTGACCCAGGCCAAGTTGGAGCGCCAGGCGATCGCCGTGATTACCGGGGTGCCGATCAGCATTGCCGCCCAGGCGCCGATCTCCGCCGGCAGGCCCGCGCCGTGCTTGAGCGCCAGCACCTGCATGTTGAGAAAGGCGGCGATGGGGAAGGTGAACGAGGCCCAGACCGGCGTCCAGCCGCCGCGGGTCATGTAGGGCACCAGCAGCAGCATCACCGCGGCGATCCCATTGGCGATCCAGTAGAATATCTCGTAGCCCAGATCGTAGCCCACCAGCCCGAAGGCACTGGCAAACAGGCAGTGCGGCGCCAGGAAGATCGCCAGCGACGGGCGCAGCTTGTCCGGCGGCCCCTCGCCGCGCGCGAGCTTCAGCGCCAGCCCCGTGGTGATGATCGCATAGGGCACCAGGGCCGCGAGTGTCATCGCCTTGCTCTCCCAGACATGGCCCAGCGGCACGCCCGCCACCGGCCCCACCAGCGGGCCGACGAAGGTCAGGTACTGGAAGGTCGAGAAGTGCCGCTCCTCGGGCGGCTCGACCCAGAGCGCATGCAGCACGATCGCGCTGGCGGCCACCTGCATCGCCACCCCCAGCCACCAGACCTGCGGCGCCGAGACGCCAAAGGGCAGCAAAGCCGCCGCCAGCAGCATCATCGCCATGCCGGCGGCGGCGATGCCCGCGCGCGCGCGCGCGGTGGTCATGTCTTCGAACAGCACGGCCGGGCGCGCGGCCAGCTTGCGCAGGTAAAACAGCAGGAAATACAGGTAATAGGCCATGCCCGCGCCCAGGAACAGATCGCCGATCTCCTCGGCCACCGGCAGCACTTCCGAAGCGCTCCGCCAGCCGAGCCCGAGGCCGAGCACGCCGAGGCAGACGGGAAAGATCGCCGGCGGCGTCCGGCGCCAGAGCGGGCGGTGGCTGCGCATGTATCTCCCTGTATTTGCTGCAAGATCGCCCGGTCAGCCTATCGCGGCGCAGTTTGTGCATGCAAGCTGCATTTTTTCCAAGGATTGACGCGCGGGCCGCGTCTCACCAGTGTGAGAGACATGAAGCCGAGCGACGAAAGCAGCGACGAGGCGCTGGCGCGCGCGGCGGCCGGGGGCGACCGGGCGGCCTTTTCGGCCCTGCTTGCGCGCCATTACGACCGGCTGTTCGCCTTCTGCTTCCGCCTCACCGGCGCGCGCGATCGGGCCGAGGACCTGACTCAGGATATCTGCGCGGCGCTGCCGGCCAAGCTCGCGGGATTCCGGGGCGAGGCGCGCTTTACCACCTGGCTCTACCGGGTGGCGGTCAATGCGGCCCATGACGCGCGCCGGCGCGCCGCCACGCGCGCGCGCGCCGCCGAGGGCTGGGGCGAATGGGAGATCAACCGCCGTGCCGCCGAAGCCGAGGCGCGCGAGGGGCGCAGCTGGCTCGAAGCGGCCATGGCCACGCTCACACCCGAGCTCAGCGACACCGTGGCGCTGGTGCTGGGCGAGGGGCTCAGGCAGGCCGAGGCGGCCGAGGTGCTGGGCATCAGCGAGGGCACCGTGGCCTGGCGCATGTCGGAAGTGAAAAAGCGCCTGCGCGCGCTCAGAGAAAAGGAGGCCGAGGCATGAGCGACGAGTTTGACCTCGACCGGCTGGCCGACGCGCTGCGCGCCGCGCCGCCGCCCCCCGACCCGGCTCGCAAGGCCGAAGATATCGCGCTCGCGGAAAAAATCTTCGACCGCGCCCAAGAAAGTCTCGCCGCCGCGCGTCCTACTGCTGAAACCGCCCGAAAGGGGGCGTTCAGCAGAGGAGTAGCAAAGATGTTTCACACCCTGACTTCCCGCGCCGCCATGGCCACCACCACCGCGATCGTCGCCGTGGGGGTGGTGATCTTCGTCGCCCGGCCCGACCACCTGCCCCTGCC
>JALWTH010000055.1 GCA_027082975.1 Paracoccaceae bacterium
GAACGCCGCCGACAGCGCCGCGCGGATCGAGGCCGACAAGGCCACGGTGGCGCGGATCGGCACCATTCTGGGCAACTGACCGGACGAAAGAGGCGCAAGCGGGCCGGAGCGCACCGGCGCGCCAAGCCATCGGGGGCGGCCGCATGGGTATCGAAGACGAACAGGACCGTGGGCGCCGGCGCGCCGGACAGCTGCTGTTTGCCGCCCTTTTCGTCCTTGGCGCGCTGGTGCTGCTGGCATACCTGCCGGACCAGACCGCGTGGAAGAGCCGCACCAGGCTGTTTGCCCAGCCGCGCTTCTGGCCCGGGATCGGGGTGGCGGGGATGGTGCTCTTCGGGGCCCTGCACCTGCGCGCAGAGGCCCGCCGGCTGGGGCGGCGCTGGCCTGTCCGCGCCGACTGGGCCGAGGCACGCCGCTGGGGCGCGGTGCTGGAACATGCGGCGTGGTTTCTCGCCTATGTCTGGCTGGTGCCACGCGCGGGCTACCTGCCGGCTACGCTGGTCCTTGCCCCGCTGCTCGCCTGGCGACTGGGCTATCGCAGCCGCCGGATGCTGAGCATCGCCGTGCTGTTCGCCTTCTGCGTGGTGGTGCTGTTCAAGGGCCTTCTGGCGGTGAAGATCCCCGGCGGCGCGCTGTACGAGTACCTCCCCGGCGCCTGGCGTTCTTTCTTCATCCTGCATTTCTGAGGCGGATATGGACATCCTGCTTTCCGCACTCGAAACCCTCGCCCGCTGGGACGTGGCACTGGCGCTGCTGGTGGGCTCGGTGGGCGGCGTGCTGATCGGCGCGATCCCCGGCGTCGGCCCGGCGGTGGCCATCGCCATCCTGCTGCCGGCGACCTTTTCCATGGACCCGATCGTGGGGCTTACGGTGCTCTTGGGCATCTACGGCTCGTCCATGTATGGCGGCTCGATCCCCGCCATCCTGATCAACACGCCGGGCACCGCGGTCAATGCGCTGACCACCTATGACGGCCACCCGATGACCACGCGGGGCGAGGCGCGCCGGGCGATCAGCCTGGCCTATTCGTCGAGCTTCTTCGGCGGGGTGTTCAGCGTGATCTGCCTGATCCTGTTTGCCCCCACGCTGGCCAGGGTGGCGCCCATGTTCGGCTCGCGCGAGATCTTCCTGGCGGCGCTGCTGGGCATCATCCTCGTCGTCACCGCGCACCGGCGCCAGAGCCTGATTGCCGCCGCCATGGCCAGCTTCGGCATCTGGCTCAACACGATCGGGCTCGAGCCGGTGAAATACACGAAACGCTACACGTTCGAACAATCCTGGCTGTCGAGCGGGGTCAACCTGATCGTGGTCGTGCTGGGGCTGTTTGCCATCAGCCAGGCCTTTGTCCTGCTGATGAGCGAAGACGAAAAAGTGAGACTGACCCGGCTGAAAGGGTCGTTTTTCCAGGGCTTTCGCGAGCTTGCCCGCCACCCGCGCCTGGCCAGCGTCTCGGCGGGCCTTGGCGTGGTCATGGGGATGATCCCCGGGGTGGGCGAATTCACCGCGCAATTCATGTCCTACACCTACGCGCAGAAGACCTCGAAGCGGCCCGAGGATTTCGGCCATGGCTCCTCCGAAGGGCTGATCGCCGCCGAGACCTCGAACAACGCCGTGCCCGCCGCGGCCATGGTGCCGCTGCTGGCGCTCGGCATCCCCGGCGAGGCGCTGACCGCGATGATGCTCAGCGTGTTTTACGTCCACAACGTCATCCCCGGGCCCGGGCTGTTTCAGAACCGCATGGATTTCGTCGTGGCGCTTTATGTGGCGCTGTTGATCCTCAACGTGCTGGTGCTGGTGTTCCTGCTGTTTGCCACCAACCAGCTGATCAAGGTGGTCAGGATCCCCAATCGCTTTTTGGGCATGTGCGTGCTGATCCTCAGTTTTGTCGGCGTCTACTCCTTGCGCAATTCGGCCAGCGACTGCGCCCTGGCCGCCGCTTTTGGCGTGCTGGGATACGTGCTCAAGCGCCTGAGCCTGCCGGTCGTGCCGATCATTCTCGGCATGGTGCTGGGCGGGATCATGGAGGTGAAGCTGCGCGCGGGCATGGCGCGGGTGAAATCCCCGCTCGACTTCATCGACCGGCCCATTGCGATGATCCTGTTTCTGCTCATCGTGCTGGTGCTGGCGCTGCATTTCACCCGGGTCCTGAGAGACCACAAGGAAAGGAAAGCCAGGGAATGGTCGATCTCTCACGCATCGACGAGCTTCGCAAGCAGGCTGTACCGCCGCAGGGTCACTTTATCGAAGGTGCGCGCACGGCGGCTGCGGGCGAAACGCTCGCCGTTCTCTCGCCCATCGACGGACGGGAAATAACCACGATCCTGCGCGGCACGCCCGAAGATGCGGCCCGCGCCGTGGCATCGGCGCGCCGGGCCTTTGACGACGGGCGCTGGTCGCGCCTGGCGCCGCTGGCGCGCAAGAAGGTGCTGCACCGGCTCGCCGACCTGATCGAGCGCGATGCGCTGGAGCTTGCCGTGCTGGGGGTGCGCGACAACGGCACCGAGATTTCCATGGCGCTGAAGGCCGAGGCGGGGTCGGCCGCGGCGACATTTCGCTATTACGCCGAGGCGCTGGACAAGGTCGCGGGCGAAGTGGCGCCCACCGCGCCAGACATTCTGGGGCTGGTGCATCGGGTGCCGGTGGGGGTGGTGGCGGCGATCGTGCCGTGGAATTTCCCGCTGATGATCGGCGCATGGAAGCTCGCCCCGGCACTGGCCACGGGCTGCTCGGTGGTGCTGAAACCGGCGGAGAATGCGTCTCTGACATTGCTGAAACTGGCCGAACTGGCCAGCGAGGCGGGGCTGCCCGACGGGGTGCTGAACGTGGTCACCGGCAGGGGAAGCGTGGTCGGCGAGGCGCTGGCCCTGTCGATGGAGGTGGACGCGCTGGTCTTTACCGGCTCCGGCGCCACCGGGCGGCGCCTGCTCGAATACGCGGCGCGCTCGAACCTCAAGCGCGTCTATCTCGAGCTGGGCGGCAAGTCGCCCAACATCGTCTTTGCCGATGCGCCCGACCTCGAGCGTGCCGCCGCGACCGCCGCCAGGGCCATTTTTCGCAATGCCGGGCAGGTCTGCATCGCCGGTTCGCGGCTGCTGGTCGAGGACGTGATTCACGACGAATTTGTCGCCGCGCTCGCGCGCCATGCGGAGGCGATGCAGGTGGGCGACCCGCTCGACCCGGCCAGCGATATCGGCGCGGTCAATTCGCTGGGGCAGCTGGAGGGGAACCTGGATTTCGTGAGCGGCGCACTGGAACAGGGGGCGGAACTGGCGCTTGGCGGCGCGCGCATCCTGCAGGAAACCGGCGGCTGGTACATGCAGCCGACCATTCTGACCGGGGTCGGCCCGGGGGATCGCGTGGCGCAGGAAGAGGTCTTTGGCCCGGTGCTGGCGGTGCAGCGCTTTTCCGGCGACGCCGAGGCGGTGCGGCTGGCCAATGGCACCGATTACGGCCTGGCCGCCGGGGTCTGGACCGCCGATCTGAGCCGCGCCCACCGCATGGTGCGCGATATCCGCGCCGGGATCGTGCATGTGAATACCTATGGCGGCGCCGATCTCACCGTGCCCCTGGGCGGCGTCGGCCAGTCGGGCAACGGGCATGACAAGAGCCTGCATGCGCTGGACAAGTACACGGATCTGAAAACTGCGTGGATACAGCTATGAGCGACAAGACGATACTGGTGGTGGGCACCTGGGATACCAAGGAGGACGAGCTTTCCTACATGGCCGGGGTGATCGCCGGGCAGGGGGGCCGGGTGCTGAGCATGGATGTGAGCGTGCTGGGCGAGACTTCGGTGCCTTGCGACTATGCCAAACACGACGTGGCCGAGGCGGGCGGAAGCTCGATTCAGGCAGCAATAGAGACGGGTGACGAGAACCAGGCCATGCAGATCATGGCCAGCGGCGCGGCGGCGCTGGCGCTGAAGCTGTGGCGCGAGGGAGCCTTTGACGGGGTCATCGTGCTGGGCGGCACCATGGGCACCGACCTGGCGCTGGACCTGTGCCAGGCCCTGCCGATCGGGGTGCCGAAATACGTGGTCTCGACGGTCTCCTTCAGCCCGCTGATCCCGCCCGAGAGACTGGCCCCCGATATCCAGATGATCCTCTGGGCCGGGGGGCTCTACGGGCTGAACTCGGTGTGCAAGGCCTCGCTGAGCCAGGCGGCGGGCGCGGTGCTGGGGGCGGCGCGCGCGGTCGAGCCTCCGCGCCGCGACCGGCCGATGATCGGCATGACCAGCTTCGGCAAGACGGTCTTGCGCTACATGGTGCGGCTGAAACCCGCGCTGGAGGCGCGCGGCTTCGAGGTGGCGGTGTTTCACGCCACCGGCATGGGCGGGCGGGCCTTCGAGAGCCTCGCCGCGCAGGGGATGTTTGCCGCGGTGATGGATTTCGCCCCGCAGGAGGTGACCAATCACATCATGGGCTCGCAGATCAGCGCCGGGCCGGACCGGATGACCGCCGCCGGGCGCGCCGGCATCCCCCAGATCGTCGCCCCGGGCTGTTACGACCTGGTGGACGTGGTCGGCTGGCAGCCGCTGCCGGCGCGGTTTGCGGGCTACGAGGTGCACGCCCATAACCGGCTGCTGAGCTCGATCCTGCTGGGCGCCGAAGAGCGGCGCGAAGTGGCGCGGGCCTATTGCGAGCGCCTGGCCGGGGCCCGGGGGCCGGTGAGCCTGATCCTGCCGCGCGCGGGGTGCAACGAATGGGACCGCGCGGGCGGCCCGCTGCATGACGCCGCGGGCATGGCGGCCTTTGCCGAGGAGCTGCGCGCGGCCTGCCCTGCCAATGTGCGCCTGCTGGAACTGGACGCCCATATCAACGACGCCGCTTTCAGCGACTGCGCGCTGGCGGTGTTTGACAACTGGATCGACGAAGGCGCCTTGCCGCGACCGGCGATTGCCTAACCGCGCAACAGGCTCTAGGCTGGCCCTGGAAATGGGGACCAGAGAGGGGCGATGCCGCATCTGCATTTCGAATATTCCGCCGGGTTGGAGACACATGCAGACCTGGACGGCCTGGCCAGATGCCTGCGTGACGCGCTGCTGAAGACCGGCGCGGCGCCGCTCGGCGGGATCCGCGTGCGCGGCTTTCGCGCCGACCACCAGGCGATCGCCGATGACGGCATTGCCGGACATTTCCTCGACATGGAACTGCGCCTGGGCCAGGGCCGCGACGCGTCCACGCGCGAAGCCATGGCGGATTCGCTCTATGCCGCGGCCGAGGCGCATCTGCGCCCCGCCCTGGGGGATATCCCCTTCATCCTCAGCCTGGAAGTGCGCGAGATCGACCCGCGCTTTTCGCGCAAGAGCTGGTCGGGCATCCACGCCGCCCTTCGGGAGCGGGCACGGTGAAGCAATACGACCGCGCCCTGCCGATCGCCCTGCTCCGGGCGCGCGAGGCCACCCTGCGCCCCTTTCGCAAGGAGCTGGAGCAGATCGGCCTGACGGTGCAGCAATGGCGGGTGATCCGCGCGCTTGCCGAGGGCGCGCCGCTGAGCGCCAGCGCCCTCTCCGAGCGCTGCGTGCTGATGCCGCCTTCGCTCAGCCGGATCCTCAGGAATCTGAGCGAGCGCGGGCTGATCGAGCGCGTCGAAGACAGCGATGCCCGGCGCCGGACCATGCGGATCACCGAGGCGGGGCGGGCCAGGTATGACGCCATGGCCGGGCGCGCCGCGGCGATCTATCAGCGCATGGAAAGGGCCTTTGGCAAGGAGAAGATGGAGACCCTGCTGGACCTGCTCTGCGAGCTGCGCGAGGTGGCCGAAAAGGAGGATTTCGAGGCCGGTCCCATGGGCTGAGGGCCGCAGGGAGCGGCGCGGGAGCAGGAATGCCGTGGCGGTTCGCTCTGCCCGGGGCACCGAAATCCGGCGAGGAAAATTGACATAAGTCAATTTGCCCGTACCAGGATGCGGCTAACAAGGCCGGCAAACAGATACACGACAACCTCCCGAGAGCCTGCGAAGCTGCCATCCATGTCCTGCCTTGTTCCCGATTCCTGCCGCGCCTGCGCCCTCTACAATGACAAGGCCGGTTTCTGCGCCAGGCTCAGCCAGGGAGAGCTGGTCGAGCTGAATGCCCAGTCGCATTCCGAGACCATCCGGCGCGGCAGCCGTATCTGCGGGCAGGTGCTGGAGCGCTGGCCGATCCTGGCGGTCGAACGCGGCGCCCTGGGCCTGCAGCAGGTGTTTGCGGGCGGGCGCAGGACCATCGCCGGGCTGTTCATGCGCGGCGATATCCTCGACCTGCGCAACGCCGCCGAGCGCCTGCCGGGCGAGCTCGTGGCCCTGTCCGAGACCCGTATCTGCCGCCTGTCGCCGGCGCGTTTCGAGCGCATCCTTCAGACCAATGAAGCCGCCCGCGTGCTGGTCTGGGACAATCTGCGCGCCCAGACCTTTCGCGCCATTGCCCACGGCTCGGACCTCGCCGGCAAGAACGCGCGCGAAAAGGTGGCGGCGTTCATCGTCCAATGCGCCGGCCGCGCCGCGCCCGCCGCCGGCCGCCACGACGAAGACCTGGTGGAAATCCCCATGCGGCGGCGCGACCTCGGCGAATATCTGGGGATGCAGCCGGAGACGGTCAGCCGCACCTTCCGGGACCTGGAGAAAAGCCGCCTGATCCGCGCCTGCAGCCTGACCAGCCTGCGCATCCTCGACCTGCCGGCCCTGCGCCGGGTCGCGGCGGGCGAAGCAAGCGGCGCCGCCTGAGGCGAAAACGGTTCCCTCCGCCCCCGAAGCGCTCTAGGCTGGCGGTAACGGATCAGAGCCCATGCCGACAGCCTTTCAGACCATCGAACTGCATACGCTGATCGTGGCGGCCTTTGCCCTGCGCCTGCTGTTGCGCGACGGGATGCTGCCCTCTTCGCGCATGGCGTGGTTCATGGTCATCCTGACCGTGCCCTTTGCCGGGGGGGTGCTGTATTTCCTCTTTGGCGAGGTGGATCTGGGCCAGCGGGCCGCGCGCCGGCACCGCGAGATCGCCGCCCGCCTCGCGCCCCTTGCCGATGCCCTTGCCGATGCCTGTTCGGGGCGGGTCTCGCCGCAGATGGCGCCGGCATTCGCCTATGCGCGCTCGATCAACGGCTTCTGCCCCACCGGCGGCAACGACGCCGTGCTGCTCGATGATGCGAAGGCGGCGCGCGCGGCGCTGATCGCCGATATCGACGCGGCGCGCGAGAGCGTGCACATGCTCTTCTATATCTGGTTGCCCGACCGCACCGGCACCGCGACCGCCCGCGCCCTGATCCGCGCCGCCGGGCGCGGGGTGAAATGCCGGGTGATGGTGGACGGGCTCGGCGCGCGCCCGCTCATCCGCTCGCCGCTGTGGCGCGAAATGGCGGAAGCGGGGGTGGAGACGGCCATCGCCCTGCCGCTCGACACGCCGCTGCGCACCCTCCTGCGCAGCCGGATCGACCTGCGCAACCACCGCAAGATCGCGGTGATCGACGGGCGCATCGGCCATACCGGCAGCCAGAACTGCGCCGACCCGGAATTCCGCATCAAGGCGAAATACGCCCCCTGGGTCGATATAATGATGCGTTTCGAAGGGCCGGTGGTGGGGCAGCTGCAGCTGCTGTTCGCCTCCGACTGGCTCAAGGAGGTGGAAACGCCGCTTGCGGCCTTTCGCCCCGTCGCCGCCCGCCGGCCGGCGGACATCACCGCCATTGCCGTGGGCGACGGGCCGACCGAGCGCCCCGGCGCCTCGCCGCAGATGTTCTGCGCCCTGATCGGCCGGGCGGAGCGCGAATTATACGTCACCACGCCTTATTTCGTCCCCGATCCGACGGTGATAGACGCCCTTTGCGCCGCCGCCCTGCGCGGGGTGAAAGTGTCACTGAACCTGCCGAAAAACAACGATTCCTGGGTCGTCGCCGCCGCCTCGCGCAGCTATTACCGCCGCTTTCTCGAGGCGGGCGGCGAGATATGGGAGTATCGCCAGGGCCTGCTGCACAGCAAGGCCATGAGCATCGACGGCAGGGCGGTGTTCATCGGCTCGTCCAACATGGACATGCGCAGCTTCGACCTCAATTACGAAAACGACGTGCTGGTGGAGGATGCGGCGCTGGCCCGTGCCGTGATCGCCCGGCAGCAGGCATATCTGCGCGATTCCGACCCGGTGACGCTCGAAGACATCGCCCAATGGAGCCTCGCCCGGCGCATGTGGCAGAACGCCCTGGCCACGCTGGGGCCGGTGCTTTGAGGGAGTTAAGGGACTGGTTCGGGCAGGTTAGAGACTGTTTCGCCTATAGCGCCGCGCTCCAGAAGCGGTAGCGGCTCTGCCCGGTCACCTCGCGCGCCAGCCCCATTTCGACCAGAAGGGCGAGGTTGCGGCTCACCGCGGCGCGGCTGGCGCCGGTGAGGCTTTCGGCCTGCATCGCCGAGAGCACCGGCACCGCCGCCAGCGCCTCGACCAGCGCCGGCGGGGTGCGCCCGGAAAGCGGGGCAATGGCGCGCCGCGCCCGTGCTTCCCAGTCCCGCAGCCGGCGGACCTGCATGAGCCCCGCCTGGCAGGCGCGCGTGG
>JALWTH010000056.1 GCA_027082975.1 Paracoccaceae bacterium
GGTCGCGGGGGCTGTTAGCCGGCTGCAATCGTAGTGCCAACGCAAGGGCGTGCGCCCGCCGGGGGGCGGGCGGGCGCATGCCCGGGCCGCTTGCGCGCCCCGGGCTGGTCAATTCCAGAGCTACACCGCCTGCAGCGCCGTGAGGATGTCGCGCCCCAGATCCTCCACATGCTCGAGCCCCACCGACAGGCGCACGAGGCCCGGCGTGATCCCGAGCGCCGCCTTCTGTTCCTCGGGCAGGCGCTGGTGGGTGGTGGTGGCCGGGTGGGTAACGATCGACTTGGCGTCACCCAGATTGTTGGAAATCCTGATGATTTTCAAGGCGTTGAGGAAGCGGAACGCGCCCGCCTGCCCGCCCTTCACCTCCAGCGTCAGCACCGTGCCGCCGGCGCCCATCTGGCGCATGGCCAGCGCATGATCCGGGTGCGCGGCAAGGCCCGGATAGATCACCCGCGCAAGCGCCGCGTGCCCCTCGAGCGTCTCGGCGAGCGCCTGCGCGCTGGCCGCCTGCGCGCGCACCCTGAGTTCCAGCGTCTCGAGCCCCTTCAGCAGCAGCCAGGCATTGAACGGGCTGAGCGCGCCGCCGGTATGCTTCATGTAGGGCTCGAGCGTCGAGCGGATGAAATCGCGCCTGCCCAGCACCACGCCCCCGAGGCAGCGACCCTGGCCGTCGATATGCTTGGTGGCCGAGTAGATCACCACATCCGCCCCCAGTTCCAGCGCGCGCGAAAACACCGGGGTGGCAAAGACGTTATCGACCACCACCCGCGCGCCGACCCTGTGGGCCATCTCGGAAACGGCCGCAATATCAACGACTTGCAGCGTCGGATTGGAAACGCTTTCGAAGAAGACCAGCCTGGTGTCACCCCGGATCGCGCGCCCCCAGGCGGCCAGGTCGCCGCCATCGACCAGCGTCACCCCGACCCCGAAGCGGCCCAGCACCTCTTCGAGCACATAGAGGCAGGAGCCGAACAGCGCGCGCGCGGCCACCACATGATCGCCCGCCTGAAGCCCGCTCATCAGCGCGCCCGAGACCGCCGCCATGCCGCTGGCGGTGGCAAAGGCGTCCTCGGCCCCCTCGAGCCGGGCGATGCGCTCCTCGAACATGGCCACGGTCGGGTTGCCATAGCGGGCATAGATATATTCGTCCTCGCCCGCCTGCACGAAGCGCGCCTCGGCCGCCTCGGCGCTCTCATAGACAAAGCCCTGGGTGAGGAAAATCGCCTCGCTCATCTCGCCATACTGGCTGCGCCGTGTGCCCCCATGCACGGCCTGGGTCTGCCGGTGCCACTTTTCCATCCTGCGCCCCTTCGTCAACCGCTCACCGGGCCGGGCGGCCCTGTCGCTTCATAGGGGCTGGGGGGCGGGGCGGCAAGGCGCGAAGGCGGGATCAGAGCCGGTCGCGCAGGGAATACCAGACCATTGCCAGCGCCAGAAGCGGCGCGCGCAGCGCCGCGCCGCCGGGAAAGGGGGGCGCGGGCAGCTCGGCCATGATGTCAAAGCGCCCGGCCTGGCCCGCGACGGCCTCGGCGGCGAGCTTGCCGCCCAGCGTCGCCAGCGCCACGCCATGGCCCGAATAGCCGCTGGCGGTCAGCGCATTGGGGGCAAGGCGAGCGAAAAAGGGGAGCCTTTTCAGGGTGATGCCCAACGTGCCGCCCCAGGCATAGTCGATCCTGACACCCCTGAGTTGCGGAAAGATCTCCTCCATCGGCTTGCGCACCTTGGCGGCGATGTCGCGCGGGAAGCGGTAGCCGTAGCTCTCGCCGCCGCCAAACAGCATCCGCCGGTCCTCGCTGAGGCGGAAATAATTGATCACGAACTTGCTGTCGGCCACGGCATGGTTATCGCGAATGAGCCCGCGCGCGGTGGCTTCATCAAGCGGCTCGGTGGCGGCGATGAAATTGTTGATCGGCATCACGCGCGCGGCGATGCGCGGCTCGGCGCGGCCCAGATAGCCGTTGCAGGCCCATAGCAGGTGGCTGGCGGTGACGCGGAATTTGTCGCCTGTTATCAGCGCCTTGGCGCCGTTCTGCACACCCGTTACCCGGCTCGTCTCATAGATCCGCACCCCCGCCGCGCGCGCCGCGCGGCGGGGGTGCGGATC
>JALWTH010000057.1 GCA_027082975.1 Paracoccaceae bacterium
GTGCAGAGCTGTCGGCCCCGGATTTGTCGGGGCTGTCAGTGGGGGGCGCGGCGGTTTCGGCCGGGTCGGGCTGGCTGTCGCCGCCGGCAGCGGCCTGCTCGCTGACGGTCAGTTCGCACAGGCCGTCAACGAAGTCGAAGGCTTCGCGCACTGCCGCCTCGCCCTCGCCGCTGACGAGGGTGAGTTCCCAGGACAGGAAGGCCTTTTCCGGGTCGAGCTCTTCGAGGGGGGGCAGCTTGTCTTCGATGCAGCGCACCGTGAGGTCGCCCAGGTCGCGCACGGCGCGAAACAGGTAAAGGGGCTCGTTGCCGCTGGCATAGAGGGCGGTTTCCGGGGTGAAGCGGATCTGCAGGACCGGCTCCTGCGAGGCGGCGGCCGCGTCAGCGTCTGCCCCATCGTCCCCGCCCAGGGGCGGCAGGCCGGGCAGGTCCGGCAGGCCGGGGGCGGCGCCCTCGCCCTCGCCGCCGAGGTCGAGCGACAGGGCGGAGGGCTTGAAGTCGATTTCTTCTTCGTCTTCGTCCTCGCCGATCAGGGCGTCCAGCTTTGCCAGGGTGTCGGCGTATTGGGCCGGGTCGTATTCCTCGCCGTCGCGGGCCTGGCGGACCAGGTCGCTGAGCTTGTCGCCGCAGACGAAGAACAGCTTGACCAGTTCGTGATCCGGGGTCAGGTCGCCGTTGCGCACCATGTCCATCACGGTTTCGAACTTGTGGGCGAAGGCGACCAGTTCGTCGAGGCCGAAGGCGCCGGCGCCGCCCTTGATCGAATGCACGGCGCGGAACATGACGTTCACGGTTTCGTCGTCGGCCTCGCCGGAATCCATCACCTCCAGGCTGTCCTGGAGGCTTTCCAGAAGCTCCTCGCATTCGATGAAGAACGAGGCGCGGATTTCTGCCATCGGGTCGGACATGAGCTTACCCCGTTACCATGTTGAGGGCCCTGACCAGCTTTTCCGGGTCGAAGGGCTTGACGATCCAGCCGGTGGCGCCGCCTTCGCGGGCGCGGGCCTTGAGCTCGGCGGCGCTTTCGGTGGAGAGCACGAGGATCGGGATGGTGCGGGTCTCCTCGCGCGCGCGCACCGCCTCGATGAAGCCGAATCCGTCCATGCGCGGCATGTTGATGTCGGTGATGATCGCGTCGGGGCGGTCGATCTCCTCGAGCACTTCGAGCCCGTGCACGCCGTCCTCGGCCAGGTGGGTCTCGATCCCGGCGCCGGTGAGGGCGAGGCGCAGCATGTCGCGCATGGTGCGGCTGTCATCCACTGCCAATACCTGAATTCCCATTATGTATTCTCCCATGTGCACAGGTTGTCCGGGCTGAAGCCCAGGAGCTGGATCTGGTCGGTGCAGTCATTGGAAAGCCCCGTGATGGTCAGGGCGTGGCCGCTGGCCTGCCAGCTTTTCGCCGCGGCGCGGATCACCTGCACCGCCATGGCGCCGAAATGGGTGACCTCGCCGGCATCCAGCGCCAGGTCCTGGCCGGCATGTTCGAGGATGCTGGCTGCGAGTGCCCCGGCCTGTGCGGTGTCGAGGCGGGGTGCGAGTTTTACTACCGTGTCGCTCATGCGGGCACCTTGCCCGGCATGCCTGTGATCAGCATGATCTGGCCCCTTTCTGTCCGTTTTCTCGGGTCTAGAACGGGGCAGGTTAAGATTAGCCTAAGACGGGTGCATTTTTCGCGAAAAAGCTGCGCGGCCCGGTATCACGGGGCTTCATCACGGAGCTTCGGGGGCGAAGAGGCGGGCAGCGCCGATGAGCCCGGCGGTATCGTCGGCGATCAGGCGCAGCGGGAAGGCGCCGGCCATGTGCGGCAGCCGGGCGAGCGGGCGGAAGCTTTCGGCGAAGCCGGCCGCGCGCAGGTGGGGCGCCAGGCCGCGGGCCAGGCCTCCGGCGAGGCAGATGCCGCCCAGCGGCAGGTGGATGCAGGCGAGATCGGCGCAGATGCGCCCCAGCAGCCGCGCGAGCAGGGCGAGGGCGCGTCCGGCGGCGGGGTCGCTCTCGCTTGCGGCGAGGATTCGCTCCGGCGTGGGGGTGGTGGTGGTGGCGTCGTCGGCGAAGAAGCGCCAGGCGCGCACGAGCCCCGGCCCGCTCAGCAGGTCTTCGATGC
>JALWTH010000058.1 GCA_027082975.1 Paracoccaceae bacterium
AAGCGCCTCGTCCACGGTTGCGCGCAGGCGCGCGACCTCGCCGATGATCCAGCGGTTGGCGGTGGCGGTGGGGCTGGGGCGGGAGCCGTCCGAGCCCAGGGCGCCGTTCATCTCGGCAAAGCGGGCGGCGTTCCACAGCTTGGTGCCAAAGTTGCGGTAGCCCTTGATGCGGTCGGTCGAGAGCTTCAGCACGCCGCCGATCGCCGCCATCTGCGCCATCGTGAAGCGCAGGGCGTCGGCGCCGAATTCGTCCACGATTTCAAGGGGGTCGATGACATTGCCCCTCGTCTTGGACATCTTCTGCCCCTTCTCGTCGCGCACCAGCTGGTGCAGGTAGACGGTGTGGAACGGATCCTCCCCCAGCACCGCCTGGCTCATCATCATCATCCGCGCGACCCAGAAGAACAGGATGTCCTGCCCGGTGATCAGCACGTCGGTGGGGAAGTAGCGGCGCATCTCCGGCGTGTCCTTGGGCCAGCCCAGCGTGCCGAAGGGCCAGAGGCCGGAGGAAAACCAGGTGTCGAGCACGTCCGGGTCGCGGGTAAGCGGCTTGCCGCCGGCCTTTTCGCGCGCCGCTTCCTCGCTCGGCGCGCAGTATTCGTTGCCCTCCGCGTCATACCACACCGGGATCTGGTGCCCCCACCAGAGCTGGCGCGAGATGCACCAGGGCTCGATATTCTCGAGCCAGTGGTAAAAGACCTTTTCGCCGCTCTCGGGCATGATCGTGACCCGGCCCTGGCGCACGGCTTCCAGCGCCGGGCCCACGATCTGCGCGGTATCGACGAACCACTGGTCGGTCAGCATCGGCTCGATCACCGCGCCGGAGCGGTCGCCGAAGGGCTGCATGATCGGCTTGTTTTCGACCAGCGGCACCGCGTTGCCGTCCGCATCGGTGGTCATCACCGCGAGCCCCTCTTGGGTGATCTGTTCGACCACCTTCTTGCGGGCCTCGTAGCGGTCGAGCCCGCGCAGGTCGTCGGGCACGAGATTGAGCGTATCCACCTCGGCCTCGGTGAAATCGGCGCCATTGGCGATAGCCTGCGCGCGGGCGGCGGCCTCGGCATAGGGAGCGCCGTCGGCGCGCATATGCGCGCGGGTGTCCATCAGCCGATACATGGGGATGCGGCCGCGCCTGGCCACCTGGTAGTCGTTGAAATCATGGGCGCCGGTGATCTTCACCGCGCCGGAGCCGAAATCCGGGTCCGGATACGGGTCGGTGATGATCGGGATCAGCCGGCGGTGTTCCTTCGGCCCCACCGGGATCTCGCAGAGCTTGCCGACGATGGGGGCATAGCGGGCGTCATCGGGGTGAACGGCCACCGCGCCATCGCCAAGCATGGTTTCGGGCCGTGTGGTGGCAATCGAGATGTAATCGCGCTCTTCCTCGAGGATCACATTGCCGTCCTCGTCGCGCTCCACATAGGTATAGGTCTCGCCGCCGGCGAGCGGATACTTGAAATGCCACATATGGCCATCGACCTCGCGGTTCTCCACCTCGAGGTCGCTGATCGCGGTTTCGAAATGCGGGTCCCAGTTCACGAGCCGCTTGCCGCGGGTGATCAGGCCCTTTTCATACATGTCGACGAAAACGCGGATCACCGCATCGTGGAAATTCGGGCTGTTTTCATGGCCGATGCGCGGATCGCCCGGCGCGCCGGCCATGGTGAAGGCGTTGCGCGACCAGTCGCAGGAGGCGCCGAGGCGCTTCAATTGGTTGATGATCGTGTCGCCGTATTGGCCCTTCCACTCCCAGACCTTTTCGAGGAACTTCTCGCGCCCCAGCTCGCGCCGGCCGGGCGCGCCCTGGGCGGCCAGCATCTTTTCGACCTGAAGCTGGGTGGCGATGCCGGCATGGTCCTGGCCAGGCTGCCAGAGCGTGTCGAAGCCGCGCATCCGGTGCCAGCGAACGAGAATGTCCTGTAGCGTGTTGTTGAAGGCATGTCCCACATGCAGCGCGCCGGTGACGTTGGGCGGCGGGATCATGATGGTGAAGCTCTCGTCGCGCGACTTGTTGGCCCCGGCCCTGAAGGCGCCCGCCTGCTCCCAGGCCCGATAGAGGCGCGGTTCGGCGGATTGCG
>JALWTH010000059.1 GCA_027082975.1 Paracoccaceae bacterium
ATACTGGCGGTGACCGATGACGACAAGGTGAACCTGCTCGCCTCGGTGCGCGCCAGGGCCGCCGGGGCGAAAATGGCGATTGCGCTGGTCAACGACCCGACCCTGGTGTCGCTGATGGAGCCGCTGGGGATCGACGCCTATATAGACCCGCGCGCCACCACCGTGAGCTCGATCCTGCGCCATATCCGCCACGGCAAGGTGCGCGCGGTCTATTCGGTGGGCGATGCCGAGGCCGAGGTGATCGAGGCGCAGGTGCTGGGCACTTCGCCGATCGCCGGCCAGCGCATCCGCGACACCGACCTGCCCGAGGGGGTGCTGGTGGGGGCGGTGATGAAGGGCGGCGAGGTGATCCGCCCCACCGGCTCGACGCGCATCGACGAAGGCGACGTGATCGCGCTGTTCTGCCTGTCCGGCGACGTGCCCGAGGTCGAGCGCCTGCTGCAGGTCTCGATCGACTTCTTCTGATGCTGGCCGCGCTCACCCGCCTGCCGCTGCTGGTCGCGCTGATGGCTGTCAGCGCGGCGCTGATGCTGCTGCCGGCGGCCCATGCGGCGGTGGTGCAGGATTACCGCGTGGCGCGGGTGTTTTTCTACTCGGCGCTGATCTTCGGCTTTCTCACCCTTTTCCTGGCCATTGCCACCGCCGGGCGCCCCGAAACCGATGACCCCCGCCGCCACCTGCTGACCCTGCTCGGCCTCTACTGCGCCCTGCCGCTGATGCTGGCGGTACCGTTTCAGCAGGCGGTGGGCGATACCAGCTTTCTCAACGCCTATGTGGAAATGGTCTCGAGCCTGACCACCACCGGCGCCACCCTGTTCGAGACCCCCGGCCGGCTCGCGCCTTCGGTGCATCTGTGGCGCGCCAGCGTCGGCTGGTTCGGCGGGTTGATCCTGTGGGTGGCGGCGGTGGCGATTCTCGCGCCGATGGCGCTCGGGGGCTTCGAGGTGCAGGCGGCGCCGGGTGAAGAAGGCCTTGGCTTTCCGGGCGGAACGGCCCGGGGGGTCGGCAAGCTGCGCGGCATCGAATCGGCTCGCACGAGCATGCGGCTGGGCGCCCATACGCGCCGCCTGGCGCCGCTCTATGCGGGGCTGACCCTGCTCTTGTGGATCGGGCTTTTCCTGGCCGGCGACAGGCCGCTTGTCGCCCTGATCCACGCCATGTCCACCATGGCCACCAGCGGCATTTCGCCGGCCGGCGGCCTGGCCGGGGGGGGCGCGGGGCTGGCCGGCGAGGCGATGGTGGCGATCTTCCTGGTCTTTGCCATTTCGCGCCTGGCCTTTGCCCGCGACGGGCGCGCCGGGGAGGCCCGCCGCTTCGCCGCCGACCCGGAGGTGCGCCTGGGCGCGGGCATCGTGGTGCTGGTGACGGCGGCGCTGTTCCTGCGCCACTGGATCGGCGCCTACGAGGTGGACGAAGAGGCGAATTTCGCCGCCGGGCTCCGGGCGCTCTGGGGCACGGCCTTCACGGTGCTTTCCTTCCTGACCACGGCCGGCTTCGTCAGCGCCGACTGGGCGGGGGCGCAGGGCTGGTCGGGGCTGGAGAGTCAGGGGCTGGTGCTGCTGGGGCTGGCGCTGATCGGCGGCGGGGTGGCGACCACGGCCGGGGGCGCCAAACTGCTCAGGGTCCATGCGCTCTACAAGCATTCGCGGCGCGAACTGGAGCGCCTGATTCTGCCCTCCTCGGTGGGCGGTGCCGGGCGGCTGGCGCGCCATATCCGCACCCGCGGCGCCTTTCGCGCCTGGATCTTCTTCATGCTGACGGCGCTGGCGGCGGGGGGATTCATGCTGGCCTTCGCGCTGGCCGGCGAAGCTTTCGAGACCTCGCTGATACTGACGCTGGCCGGGCTCACCACCACCGGACCGCTGGCCCAGTGGGCCGGGGCCGAGCCGGTCAGCTATGCGCTGCTCGGCACCGGGGCGAAGCTGATCCTGAGCGCGGCGATGATCATGGGCCGGCTCGAGACCCTGGCCATCGTCGCCCTGCTCAACCCGGAATTGTGGCGGCGCTGAGCGATGTCCGTTCGCGCCGGCCTGCCGGGGCCGGCCCAGGAGCGCGCACCCGGCCCGCGGCCCTGCCG
>JALWTH010000060.1 GCA_027082975.1 Paracoccaceae bacterium
ACCCCGCCGAGCAGATGCTGCACCGAGGCGGCCGGCTGATCCGCCGCGCCTTCCTGCTTCCCACCCAGTGGAAACACTGCGCCGTCGATCGCAACGATGTGCGCCAGGACAACCAGCGCGCCCAGGCAGCGCGTACCGCCATGGGGGAACTGCCGCAGGAGGTTCTGGACGGCACGCGCCGAGCTCGCCACGCCCCGGAGATCCGGAATCAGTCAACGACGGCTGCGCCAACGAGCAAAGGCTTCCTTTCCGCTCGCGCTACCGGCGACACGCAGGTGGCCCACGACGAGTAGATAACAGCGGGGAAATCGAAAGTAATACGAGCGGACACAAAAGGCCCTTTATTGCCCTTTAAGGGTAAGGGGGGCGCTCGGGTTCGTTTGCGGGAACTGGAGCGAAGGCAGGCGGAGATCGAGTCCCGCATGCGCAAGCTCGCGCAGGAGTTCCAGGCGACCTTCCGCTCCCCGCGGGTTGCCCACCTGGTGGTGCACCATCATGGCGGCTACTTCAATCTGCGCTGGCGTGCGACCGGCAATGATGGATGCGGCCAGACGTTTTTCGAGCTCACTACCACCGACCAGGGCCAGCGGGTATTGGCCAGGCTGCCGCCGGTCGTGCGGCCGCTGTTTCTGCGCTTCGAACGGCAACGCCTGGAACTGAACCTCGCCTCCAGCATTTGCCAGCACGAACTGCGGCGGCTGCGCGATTACCTGGTGAAACTGGAGGCGCTTCGCACCTGCCAGAACGAAAACCCGCCGTGAATCGAAATACGGTTTCCACTGTGCGGCCCAAGGTGTCTGTGATGCCATGGTGGCGACAATCTGACCCCAGGAGGAATCGAGATGAGTACATTGTTCAGCGGTACCGGCAATTTGGGCAATGCCCCTGACTTGAAACATGTTGAAGTGGACGGCGAACAGCGGCCCGTGGCCGACATGCGGATCTTCTTCGACCGCCGCGTCAAACAGGAGGACGGCAGCTTCGCGGATGGTGGCGGATTCTGGGTGACGGCTAGCATTTGGGGCTGGCGGGCCGAGGCGGCGGCGAAGCTGCTGCCCAAGGGCGCCCGCATCTTCGCCCGCGGCCGATTGCGGGAAGAGACCTGGGAAGACGACCAGGGTGAGGAGCATACCCAGCTGCGCCTCGATGCCGACTACCTCACGGTGGACCTGCTGTGCATCGACGGGCTGACCGTGCGTTCCAAGTCGGACCCGGTGGACGACGAGGAATCGGACTGACGGATCAGGATCGCTCGGGAACCCCTATAAACCATGGCTGGCAACAGACAACAGACCGTGGACGGTAATGCCGAGACAGACCGCCCGACGCCAATTGCCACGTGGCACCGAACCGCGACGGCGCCGCATGAACGGCTTGAGGTTGAGACGAGCGTGCGGCAACTCGACGTGGACCTGCTTCGCCCGGGGCGCTACCAACCCCGGCGCAGGTTCACTTCCGAGGCGCTTGCGGAGCTGGCCGAATCCATCCGCACCGAGGGCGTGGTGCAACCGATCATCGTCCGCCCCCCTCCCCGACACGGCATCGATACGCTACGAGATCATCGCCGGCGAGCGCCGCTGGCGCGCCGCCCAACTGGCGGGACTCCAGCACATCCCCGCCCTGGTACGGTCCACCGACGACCGCTCCACCCTGGTCCAGGCCCTGGTGGAGAACATCCAGCGCGAGGACCTCAACCCCGTGGAGGTGGCGCGCGGCGTGGAGCGCCTGATCAGCGAGTTTCGGCTGACGCACCAGGAGGCCGCCCGCCGGCTCGGCCGTTCACGCGACAGCATCACGCATCTTCTTCGGATCCTGAAACTGGAACCTCCGGTCCTGGCCCAGGTCGAGGACGGCCGGCTCAGCCTCGGACACGCCAAGCTGCTGGCAGGACTGCCGCAGCCCATGCAGCGCCATCTAGCGGACGAGGCCATCCACAAGGGCCTGTCTGTCCGGGCGCTGGAGCGGCGGATCCGCACCCTGGACAGCGCACCCGAGCGGCGGTCAGATGCCCACAGCCGGCGTGACGCCGACATCGTGCGCCTCGAGCAGCGGGTGGGTGAAATCGTCGGTGCGGAGACCCGGGTCGACTATGAGCCGGAACGTGGCCGGGGGCGGATCTCGTTCACCTTCCACTCTCTGGAGGCCTTGGAGGGAATTCTGGAACGGCTGGGCTATGGTCATGACTGAGGGCCTACCGCAGGATCTTTCATTTCTTGACACCATATCCCTTTTACCATCAGAATTCCTGTTCAGCTTCAGGTGTCCCAAGGGTATTCACCCAAGGGATGAAACGGGAAGCCGGTGCGTTCCTGACATTTCGTCAACGAACAATTCCGGCGCTGCCCCCGCAACGGTAAGCGAGTAGAAAGCGGATCATCGAGCCACTGCGTTTCGACGTGGGAAGGCGATCCGCCCAGGTCTTTCAAGACCCCTCGCGAGCCCGGAGACCGGCCTGAAGCCTGGGGCCTGTTCATGGACAGGCCCCGCGGTTGGCATTGCGGAGGGCGATGCTGCGGCTGACAGGTCCTTTTCCCTGTTTCCGTCTGACTCTTTTCCTCCGCGGTGTCCGTATGTCACCGATTCGCGCGCGGGTGAGCGTGCCGGAGGAAAACAAGTATGAAGAAAGGTTGTATGCCCGCAGCGGTATGTCTGCTGTTGGGTTCTCACTCTGCTTTTGCCGTTGAACTCGATCCCATCATCGTCACCGCGACCCGCACCGCCAAGACGGCGGACGAGACGCTGTCTTCGGTAACCGTCATCACGCGAAAAGAGATCGAGCGCCAGCAGGCGCAGTCCGTCCAGGACCTGCTGCGTGGTGTCCCGGGCGTCGGCATCGCCAACAACGGCGGGCCCGGCAAGGCCACCTCGGTGTTCCTGCGCGGTACCGAGTCCGACCACGTGTTGGTCCTGATCGACGGGGTCAAGGTCGGTTCCGCAACCCTGGGCACCACGGCGTTCCAGGATATTCCCGTCAAGCAGATCGAACGCATCGTGATCGTGCGCGGGCCGCGTTCCAGCCTGTACGGCTCCGAGGCCATCGGTGGGGTGATCCAGATCTTCACCCGCAAGGGCGGCGGCGCGCTCAAGCCCTTCTTCAATATCGGCGGCGGCAGTTACCAGACCTACAGCGCCTCGGCGGGCGTCTCCGGTGGCGGCGAGCGTGGCTGGTTCAGCGTAAGCGCAAGCGGTATCGACACCGAGGGCTTCAATGCCTGCAACGGCAAGCCCTCGCCGGGCGGCGCCGGCTGCTTCACCACCGAGCCGGACAAGGACGGCTACCGCAATCTGTCGGGATCCCTGCGCGCGGGCTACCGCTTCGACAACGGTCTCGAGATGGACGTCCATGCACTGCGCGCCAATGGCAAGAACGAATTCGACGGCGGCTTCGTCAACGAGTCCGAGTCGGTGCAGCAGGTCCTTGGCGGGACGCTGCGCTACTCGCCCCTCAGCGTTTGGCACATGACCCTGACGGCGGGACGCAGCCGAGACGAGTCCGACAACTTCAAGGACGGTACCTTCAAGAGTCGCTTCGACACCGAGCGTGACACACTCTCCTTCCAGAACGATATCACCATCGCCGCCGATCATCTGCTCACGGTGGGTATCGACTACCACGATGACCGTGTCGACGGCACCACCGCCTATGCTGTCACTTCCCGGGACAACACGGGACTGTTTACCCAATATCAGGCTTGGTTTGGCGCCCACGACGTACAATTGTCCTTGCGCCGCGACGACAACGAGCAGTTCGGCAACCGAAACACCGGCGGCGCGGCCTGGGGTTATGCGCTGGGCAAAGGCCTGCGGCTGATCGCGTCCTACGGCACCGCCTTCAAGGCGCCGACCTTCAACGAGCTGTACTTCCCCGGCTATGGCAACCCAAACCTGCGACCCGAGGAGTCGCGCAGCGTGGAGTTCGGTCTGCGCGGTGAGCCTACCTGGGGCCGCTGGTCGCTCAACGCCTACGAGACCCGCGTCGATGACCTGATCGCCTACGATGCCTCGCTCTTCGCCCCTAACAACATCGACCAGGCGCGCATCCGCGGCCTTGAAGCGGTACTCGGCACCCGGCTTGGAAACTGGGACCTGAACGCGAACCTCACGCTGCTCGATCCGGAAAACAGATCCGGCGGCGCCAATGACGGTAACGTACTGCCACGCAGAGCCAGGCGATCCTTGCGTCTCGACGCCGATCGCGACTTCGGTCATTACCGCCTGGGGGCAACCCTGCTCGCCGCAGGCAAGCGCTATGACGATCTTGCCAATACCCGCGAGCTAGGCGGTTACGCAACCATTGATCTACGTGCCGAGTATGCGCTGACTGGGGATTGGCGTGTGCAGGCACGTGTCGAGAATCTGCTCGACAAGGACTACGAGACCGCCGCGTACTTCAACCAGCCGGGACGCAGCCTGTACCTGACCCTGAGATATCAACCCTGATTACAAATGACACCACCCAAGGAGCCCGTCATGTTGACACTATCGACCCGCAATCAAATCCTGATCGGCGCCGTACTGGCGCTGCTACTCATCGCCACCCGCGGCCAGCACTTCGCCACATCGCTACAGCTGCCCGGCGCTTCTTGGGCGGTATTCTTTCTCGCCGGCGTGTATCTGCGGCCGGTATGGGTCTTGCCGGCCCTGCTTGCCTTCGTCTGGGGACTGGATTTCACCCCTCACCTGCTCAGCGGCGCCAGCCTGGTGGAGATCGTGAGTGGCGGTCAGGCCTTTTGTCTGACTCCTGCCTACGTCTTCCTGGTGCCAGCCTACGCCGCCCTCTGGTTCGCCGGGCGCTGGTATGCGCGGCGGCATCGATTTGAATGGCGCACACTGCTTCCGCTTGCTACCACCGCACTGGCCGGCGCGTCGGCCTGCGAGCTGTTCTCCAGCGGCGGATTTTATTTCTTCTCCGGCCGCTTTGCCGAGCCGACCCTCGCCGAGTTCGGCGCGCGGCTGATGAAATATTTCCCCGGCTACCTGCAATCGCTGGCATTCTATGTCGGCCTCGCCGCCATCGTGCATGCGCTGTTCGGTCTCGCCGGCGGCGCGCACCGTGTCCGCAGAGCAACAGCGGCATAACGTCGATGGCGGGCATGTCCGATCGGCAACAGCGCCACCGGAATCGCATGCAGCGCAAGAAGGCAGTGATCGACACCGCCATCGCGCGTGCCGATCGCGACCAGGGGCTGCTGCTGGTGCTCACCGGCAGTGGCAAGGGCAAATCCACCTCGGCCTTCGGCATGATGGCGCGGTCGCTGGGGCACGGCATGAAAGTTGGCGTGGCGCAGTTCATCAAGGGGCGCAGTGATACGGGCGAAGAAGGCTTCTTTCGCCGGGACCCCAACGTCACTTGGCACGTGCTTGGCGAGGGCTTCACCTGGGAGACGCAGAACCTGGCGCGCGATAGCGAGACCGTGCAACGCGGCTGGGCCGTGGCCCGGGAGATGCTGCGCGATCCTTCGCTGGGCCTGGTCGTACTCGATGAAATCACCTACCCGCTCAAGTACGGCTGGCTGGATATCGCCTCCGTGCTCGACGACCTGGCGGGCCGCCCGCCGATGCAGCACGTGGTTATCACCGGTCGCGCCGCGCCCGACGCGCTGATCGAGGCGGCCGACACCGTCACCGAGCTGCGCGACGTCAAACACGCCTTCCGCGCCGGTATCCGCGCACAACAGGGGGTGGATCTATGAGCGAAACGCGTCGCTGCCCCGCGCTGTTCATCGCCGCGCCGGCGTCCGGCCAGGGCAAGACCACGGTCACCGCGGCGCTCGCACACCGTTACCGAGACCGGGGACTGCGCGTGCATGTGTTCAAGACCGGCCCGGACTTTCTCGACCCCATGATTCTCGAACGCGCCTCCGGCAACCCGGTGTATCAACTCGACCTGTGGATGGGCGGTGAAGATCACTGCCGCCAGCTTTTATATGAAGCCGCGGGCGAGGGCGACCTGATCCTCATCGAGGGCGTGATGGGCCTCTACGACGGCGAGCCTTCCAGCGCCGATCTCGCCATGCTATTCGGCATCCCAGTGCTCGCCGTGATCGACGCCGGCGCCATGGCGCAGAGCTTCGGCGCCGTAGCCCAGGGTCTCGCGAACTATCGCCCTGGGCTGTCCTTTGCCGGCGTGTTCGCCAACCGCGTCGCGGGCGAGCGTCACTACCAGATGCTCGCCGAGAGCCTGTCGCCGGGCGTGACTGCATATGGCTGGCTGGCATGCGATCCCGACCTCGCCCTGCCGGAACGCCACCTCGGCCTGGTGCAGGCCGCCGAGGTCGGCGATCTCGACGCGCGTATCGCGCGGGCCGCCGGCGCGCTCAAGGCGGTGGGCGAGACCCTGCCGCCGCCGGTGGCCTTCGCCGCCCCGACGCCCTCAGAGGTGACGCCGCGGCTGGCGGGCGTGCGCATCGCCGTGGCCCATGATGCGGCCTTTGCCTTCCTGTATCGCGCCAATCTGGATCTGCTGCGCGCGCTGGGCGCGGAACTCGTGTTCTTCTCGCCGCTCGAGGACGACGCGCTGCCGGAGGCGGACGCCGTTTACCTGCCCGGCGGCTATCCCGAACTGCACCTGGAGCGGCTCGCCTCCAATGCCGGGATGAAAGCGGCCCTTTGCGCCCACCACGCCAAGGGCCGTCCCCTCGTGGCGGAATGCGGCGGCATGCTGTACCTGCTGGAGTCGCTGACCGACGCGCAGGGCCGCACCGCCCCGATGACCGGCCTGCTGCCGGGCCATGCCGTCATGCAGGACCGGCTCACCCACCTCGGCCTGCACCGTATCGATCTGCCGGAAGGCACGCTGCGCGGGCATGCGTTCCATTACTCGCGGATGGAGAGTCCGCTCACACCGATCGCCTATTCACAGGCAGCCCGAAACTGCGGCGCGGGAGAGCCGATTTATCGTCAAGGCCGGCTGACGGCGTCCTATCTGCATGGCTACTTTCCTTCCAACCCGGCGGCAACCGCACGACTGTTTCTTCCATGACGCGATTCACCGAACAGGAAAGAAGCGCTGTGTATCGCGCGATGCGCGAACGGCGCGACATGCGCCATTTTCTGCCCGATCCCATGGATCCGAAGATACTTGCACGTCTGCTTGCCGCCGCACACCAGGCGCCGAGCGTCGGACTCATGCAGCCGTGGCGTTTTATTCGTGTAGCAGACGCGGCATTGCGCGAGCGGATTGCGTCCCTGGTCGCGGAGGAGCGTGAAGCCACCGCCATGGCGCTGGGTGATCGCGCGGGGGAGTTTCTGCGGCTCAAGGTGGAGGGCGTGCGCGAATGCGCGGAGTTGCTGGTCGCAGTGCTTGCGCCCGACGATGGCACGGTGTTCGGCCGCCGTACCTTGCCCGAAGAGATGGCCCTGTGCTCGGTGGCCTGCGCCATCCAGAACCTGTGGCTGGCCGCCCGCGCCGAAAATCTGGGGCTCGGCTGGGTCTCGATGTTCGATCCCGCCACCCTTGGCCGCCTGCTTGCCGTGCCCGCAGGCGCCAAACCTGTCGCCATCCTCTGCCTCGGGCACGTGAAGGCCTTCTATCCCATACCGATGCTGGAACTGGAAGGCTGGAGGCGGGGACGCCCGTGGCAGGAGCTGGTTTTTCACGACACCTGGGGCAACTCGGAACCACTATCGTGAGCCAGGGACCCCAGCGCATCGTCTGCCTCACCGAGGAGACCACCGAGACCCTGTACCTGCTCGGCGAGCAGGATCGCATCGTCGGCATCTCCGGCTTCACCGTGCGCCCGCCCCGGGCCCGCAGGGAAAAACCCAAGGTGTCGGCCTTCACCAGCGCAAAGATCGACAGGATCCTGGCGCTGGAACCGGACCTGGTGCTGGGCTTCTCCGATCTGCAGGCAGACATCGCCGCGCAGTTGATCCGCGCCGGCGTCGCGGTGCATGTCTTCAACCAGCGCACGGTGGACGGCATCTTCGCCATGATCCGCATGCTCGGTGCCATGGTCGGTGCCGCCGAAAAGACGCATGCCTTGATCGGCGAACTTCGGGAAGGGCTCGCGGCCATCGATCAGTCGGCCGCAAGCCTGCCACGCCGCCCGCGCGTTTATTTCGAAGAGTGGAACGATCCGCTGATCTCCGGCATCGGCTGGGTGTCGGAGCTGATCCGGCTCGCCGGCGGCGAGGACTGCTTTGCCGAACTCGCGGGCGGGACATCCGCGAAACACCGCATCATTGCCGATCCGGCCGAGGTCGTGCGCCGCGCCCCGGACATCATCATCGGCTCCTGGTGCGGCAAGCGCTTCCGCCCCGAGCAGGTCCGGGCGCGGCCGGGCTGGGACGCGATCCCGGCGGTGCGGGGCGGCCATGTCTACGAGATCAAGTCCTGCGACATCCTACAGCCCGGGCCGGCGGCGCTGACCGACGGCGTGCGGCAGTTGCACGCCA
>JALWTH010000061.1 GCA_027082975.1 Paracoccaceae bacterium
GCCGCCGCGCTGACTCTCGCCATGCGCGACAGCGGCGCGGTGTTCGACTGGGCCGACCTGCCCGGCCCGGCGATCGACAAGCACTCCACCGGCGGGGTGGGCGACAATGTGAGCCTGATGCTGGCGCCGATCATCGCCGCCTGCGGGGGCTTCGTGCCGATGATCTCCGGGCGCGGGCTCGGCCATACCGGCGGCACGCTCGACAAGATGGACGCGATCCCCGGCTATGCCAGCCAGCCGGACCGGGCGCGCTTTGCCCGGGTGGTCAGGGAGGTGGGCTGCGCGATCATCGGCCAGACCGCCGACCTCGCCCCGGCCGACGGGCGCCTCTACGCGATCCGCGATGTCACCGCCACGGTGGAGAGCGTGCCGCTGATTACCGCCTCGATCCTGTCCAAGAAGCTCGCCGCCGGGCTCGGCGCGCTGGTGATGGATGTGAAGCTGGGCAATGGCGCCTTCATGCAGAGCGTTGATGCGGCGCGCGAACTGGCGCAGAGCCTGACCGCCACCGCGCGGGCGGCGGGCCTTGCCTGCCACGCGCTGCTGACCGACATGAACCAGCCGCTCGCCTCGGCCGCCGGCAATGCGGTGGAGGTGCAAAACGCCATCGATTTCCTCACCGGCGCCCGGCGCGATGCGCGCCTTGCAGAAGTGACCCTTTCCCTCTGCGGCGAAATGCTGGCCCTTGGGGGGCTGGCCGGGGACCGACACGAGGGCCGGGCCAAAGCCGAAAGCGCGCTGGAAAGCGGCGGCGCGGCCGAACGCTTCGCCCGGATGGTCGCCGCCCTCGGGGGCCCCACCGACCTCCTGGAGCGCCCAGCCGACCACCTGCCCGAAGCCCCGGTGATCCGCCCGCTCCCGGCCCCCGCAAGCGGCCATGTCAGCGCCTGCGCCACCCGCCGGATCGGCCTCGCCGTGGTCGAACTGGGCGGCGGGCGGCGCAAGGCATCGGACAGCGTGGACCCGGCCGTGGGCCTGACCGGGCTCGCGCACCTCGGCACGGCCATCAGCAAGGGCGAGCCGCTGTGCCTGATCCATGCGCGCAGCCAGGCCGATGCCGACCGGGCCGCACACCTCCTGCAAGGCGCCTATACGCTGGGCCCCGCCCCCAGGCCGGCATCGCCGGTGATCGAGACCATCACCGGATAACGCCTGCCTTTCATCTTTCCGAAAAATACTCCCGCCGGAGGCCCGATTTTTCGCAGAAAAATCGCCCCCCCCCTCAGCTCTTGCGCAGCACTACCCGGAAGAAGGCCGAGGCCCCCCAGCCCGCGGCAATGGCGATGATGAGCGCCATCAGCGCGTAGATCAGCGGCTGTTCGTGGGCGAGCGTGTAAATCCAGCGCTCCAGCCCCACCTTGCGCACGCTGATCGCGGTTTCGTAATCCGAGACCACCCTTCCGTCGCGGGTCAGATAGATGCGTGCGCGGTAATCGCCCTCGGTGAGGTTCGAGGGCAGGTCGATCGAGGTGTGAAACAGCGTGTCCTGGCTCAGCTTCACTCCGCCGATCTGCTTCGAATAGAGCCCGGAGTTTTCGCGGATACGGATCACTGCCTGGGCGAATTCGGCCAGGTCTTCCTCGCCGGCGGCAAGGCGTATCTCGCGCGGGATGGTGATGTGATACCTGAGGTCCTCGTCCTCGCTCAACACTTCTTCCATCGGTCCGGTCGTGGCCACCGCATAGAAGCTCGGCGCGGCTTCCACCGTCACCGCCTCGGTGTTGATCCAGATCCCGTAGCGCTTTTCCTTCTGGCGCACGGTGATCTCCTGCGACGGGCCCTCGACCACCACGATCACGTTCAGATCGCCCGTATCCGGCGCCGGGGCGTCGCGCTTGACCGCGCCGAAGATCAGGATCTCGGAGCCCACGAAGGTAGCGTTGATCGAGACCCGGTTCTGGCTGAGGCCGGCGACCACGTCTTCCTGCGCGCCGGCCGGCAGGGCGACGAGCAGGGTGAGAAATGCGAAAATCTTGCCCATGATCTTGCCCATCTCAGTGCCCTCCCGCGCCGATGGAAAACAGCTCGCCCGGCTCGATCAGCAGTTCCAGCCCCAGCTTGAGGCAGACCCCCAGCACCATCAGCGACAACAGGATGCGCAGCTGTTCGGCCTTGAGCCGGGTGCCGATCCGCGCGCCGATCTGGGCGCCGATCACGCCACCGACCAGCAGCAGCACCGCGAGCCCCACATCCACGGTAAAGTTGGTGGTGGCGTGCATGATGGTGGTGAAGGCGGTGACGAAAATGATCTGGAACAGCGAGGTGCCCACCACCACCTTGGTCGGCATGCCGATCAGGTAGATCATCGCCGGCACCATGATGAAGCCGCCGCCCACGCCCATGATCGCCGCCAGCACCCCCACCGCGACGCCCACGAGGATCGGCGGGATCACCGAGATATAGAGCCCCGAGACGCGGAATTTCATCTTGCCCGGCAGGTTGTGCAGCCAGGTATGCTTGCGCCGTGTCGGCACCGCGCCGGCCTTGTTCTTCATGATCGCGCGCAGGCTTTCGACGAACATCAGCCCGCCGACGATCGAAAGGAAGGTGACGTAGCTGAGCTTGATCAGCAGGTCCACCTGGCCCAGCGACTTCAGGTAGTTGAACAGCTGGATGCCGAGAAAGGCGCCGATCAGGCCGCCGATCAGCAGCACCACGCCCATCTTCAGATCCACCGTGCGCCGCTTCAGATGCGCCAGCACCCCGGAAAAGGACGAAGCCACGATCTGGTTCGCCTCGGTCGCCACGGCCACTGCCGGCGGGATGCCGATGAAGATCAGCAAGGGCGTCATCAGAAAGCCGCCGCCGACCCCGAACATGCCCGAAAGCAGCCCGACGAGGCCGCCCAGGCCAAGGAGAAGAAAAGCGTTGACCGATACTTCGGCGATGGGAAGGTAGATCTGCATGAATGCCCCGATTCCGTCAGGAAAGGATGCGCCCCTAAATATGCCTTTTTCGGCATATGTCCATAGGGCAATATGGAGGGCGTCGGAATAATTCCGCGATTTTGCTGCGACATTTCGGAGCGATGCTCGAGGCGGGTGGAACAAGCCGCCCCGCCCACCTTTCATCTTTCGTCAAATACTCCGGGGGCTTGGGGGCAGCGCCCCCAGTGTGCCTCCCCCCAAAAACGCCCCGAATCGCCCGCGATGCCGCCTCAGCGCTCCTTCACATAGGGCTGGCCGCCCGCGCGCGGCGGGATCGCCTTGCCGACGAAGCCCGCGAGGATGATCACCGTCAGGATATAGGGCAGCGCCTGCATGAACTGCACCGGCACGATGAAGCCGCCCAGGTCGATATTCTGGTAGCGGTTGGCAATGGCCTCCAGCAGGCCGAACAGCATCGTCGCACCCAGCGCATACCAGGGCCGCCACTTGGCGAAGATCAGCGCCGCCAGCGCGATATAGCCGCGCCCGGCGCTCATCTCCTTGCCGAAGCCCGCGCCGAGCCCGGTCGAGAGATAGACCCCGGCGAGCCCGCAGAGCAGGCCGGCGATGACCATGGAGGCATAGCGCAGGCGCACCACCGAGATGCCCGCCGTGTCCACCGCCGCCGGGTTCTCGCCCACCGCGCGCAGGCGCAGGCCGAAGCGGGTGCGGTAGAGCACGAACCAGCTCACCGGCACCATCAGCAGCGCCACATAGACCAGCAGCGTGTGGCCCGAGATCAACTCCTTGTAGAGCGGGCCGAGCACCGGCAGGCCCGAGAGGCTCTCGGCCAGGGGCAGTTCGATCGGCAGGAAACGCTCGGCGCCCGACAGCCCCGGCGTGCGCCCGCCGAGGCCGAACCAGGATTCGGAAATCAGCACCGTGATCCCCGAGGCGAGGAAATTGAGCGCCACCCCGCTGATCAGCTGGTTGCCGCGAAAGGTGATCGAGGCGAGCCCGTGGATCAGCGAGAATACCAGCGAGCCCAGAAGCCCCGCCAGCAGGCCGAGCCAGACCGTGCCGGTCATGGTCGAGACCGCGGCGGCAAACATGGCCGAGACCAGGATCTTGCCCTCAAGCCCGATGTCGAAGATCCCGGCGCGTTCGCTGAACAGCCCGGCGAGGCAGGCCAGCAGCAGCGGCGTGGCCAGCCGCACGGCGGAGTCGAAGATCTGCAATATCGAGATATAGTCCATCAGCCCGCGGCCTCCTGCTGCCCCTGCTCCTGCTGTCGCTGCTTCTTTCGTTTGGCGCGGCGGATGAAGGCGCGCTCGATCGGGTCGCGCACCATGTTGTCAAGCGCGCCGGTAAACATGATCACCAGCGCCTGGATCACAGTGATCAGCTCGCGCGGGATCTTGGTCCAGAGCGCAAGCTCGCCCCCGCCCTGATAGAGAAAGCCGAACAGCAGCGCCGCCAGCGCCACCCCGAACGGGTGGTTGCGCCCCATCAGCGCCACCGCGATGCCGATGAAGCCCGCGCCCTCGGCCGAATTGAGGATCAGCCGTTCGCTCTCGCCCATGGTGTTGTTGATCGACATCATCCCGGAAATGGCGCCGGAAATCATCATCGCGATGATGGTGATGCGCACGGTCGAAATGCCGGCATAGGTGGAGGCGTCCTGATTTTTGCCAAAGGCGCGGATCTCGTAGCCGAGGCGCGTGCGCCAGAGCAGGAACCAGACCCCGACCGCCAGCACCAGGCCGATCGGCAGCGAGATATTGACCGGCGCCGACTTGGAAAAGGCGATCCCCAGCGGCGCCAGCATGTCGTGAAAGGTCGGCAGGTGGGTGCTCTCGGGAAAGGTGGCCGAGGCCGGGTCCATCGAGCCCTGCGGCCGGAGCAGGTTGACCAGGATGTAGTTCAGCAGCGAGGCGGCGATGAAGTTGAACATGATCGTGGTGATGACGATGTGGCTGCCCCTCTTTGCCTGAAGATAGGCAGGCAGGAACGCCCAGGCAGCCCCGAACAGCGCCCCCCCGGCCAGCGCGAAAACCAGCGCCACCGACCAGTGCGGAAACGGGATGAACAGGCACACCAGCGCCACCCCGAGCCCGCCCATTACCGCCTGTCCCTCGCCGCCGATATTGAACAGCGAGGCCTGAAAGGCCACCGCCACCGCCAGCCCGGTAAACAGGAAATTGGTCGCGTAATAGAGCGTGTAGCCCCAGCCATAGGTGGAGCCCAGCGCGCCGCTCACCATCAGCTTGACCGCTTTCCAGGGATCTTCGCCGATCGCCCAGATCACCAGCGCGCTGAGCACGAAGGCGATGGCGAGATTGATCAGCGGAATCAGGGCCACATCGGCCCATTTCGGCATCTTTTCCATCAGGCGGCTTCTCCCTTTCCACCCTTTCCACCCTTCCCACCATCGGTGACGCCCGCCATCAGCAGGCCGAGTTCGGTCTCGTTGGTCTCTTCGGGCAGGCGTTCGCCCATGATGCGGCCGTCAAACATCACCGCGATGCGGTCGCTCAGACTCATGATCTCGTCAAGCTCCACGCTCACCAGCAGGATCGCCTTGCCCTGGTCCCTGAGGGCGATGATCTGCTTGTGGATGAATTCGATCGCGCCGATATCCACCCCGCGCGTGGGCTGGCCCACCAGTAGCAGGTCCGGGTTGCGCTCGATCTCGCGCGCCAGCACGATCTTCTGCTGGTTGCCGCCCGAGAAGCTCTTGGCCTCCAGCATCACGTCGGGCGGGCGCACGTCGAAGCGCTCCATCTTGCCGGTCGCGTCGCGGATCACGGCGCGGTTGTCCATCAGCAGGCGGTTCTTCTGGTATTCGGGCGCCCAGTGATAGCCGAAGATCATGTTTTCCCAGGCGGCGAAATCCATGATCAGCCCGTAATGGTGGCGGTCTTCGGGCACGTGCGAAATGCCGCGCGCGCGGCGCGAGCGGGCGTCGCTGTGCCGGCCCGTAAGGTCGATCTCCCGGCCATTGAGGCGCACGCTGCCGCTGCCCTGGGCAAAGCCGCCGAGCAGCTTGAGAAGCTCCGACTGGCCGTTGCCCGACACCCCGGCAATGCCGAGGATCTCGCCCGCGCGCACGCTGAAGCTCACCCCCTTGAGCCGCTCGACGCCGAATTCGTCCACCATGCGCAGGTCCTCGACCTCCAGCACCGGGGCGCCGGGGGCGGCGGGGGCCTTGTCCACCTCCAGCAGCACCTTGCGGCCCACCATCAGCTCGGCGAGCTGTTCGGGATTGGTCTCGGCGGTCTTGACGGTGGCGGTCATCTCGCCGCGGCGCATCACGCTCACCGTGTCGGTGATCTCCATGATCTCGCGCAGCTTGTGGGTGATGAGGATGATGGTCTTGCCCTGCTCCTTGAGCCCCTTGAGGATGCGAAACAGGTGGTCGGCCTCGGCCGGGGTCAAGACCCCGGTGGGCTCGTCGAGGATCAGGATATCGGCCTGGCGGTAGAGCGCCTTGAGGATCTCCACGCGCTGCTGCATGCCCACGCCGATATCCTCGATCACCGCATCCGGGTCCACATGCAGTTCGTATTCATCTGCCAGCTTTTTCAGGGTCTTGCGCGCCCTGGCCAGGGACGGCCTGATCAGCGCCCCCTCTTCGACCCCGAGCACCACGTTTTCCAGCACGGTGAAGTTCTCGACCAGCATGAAATGCTGGAACACCATGCCGATCCCGGCCCGGATCGCCGCTTGGCTGTCGGGGATCGGGGTCTCGGTGCCATTGATGAAGATTTGCCCCGAATCGGCCTTGTAGAAGCCGTAGAGGATCGACATCAGGGTGGATTTTCCGGCGCCGTTCTCGCCGATGATGCCGTGGATCGTGCCCGGCATCACGCGGATCGAAATGTCTCTATTCGCCTGCACCGGGCCGAAGGCCTTGGAGATGCCGCGAAGCTCGATCGCGGGGGCGGCAGTCTCCTGCCGCGCCCCTGTATTGCTGCTGCTGTCGGTCATTTAGAAATTGAGGACCGGGCAGCTGTCGTCGGCGGTGTAGTCATGCACCTCGAGCTCGCCCGAGATGATCTTGGCCTTGGCCGCTTCCACCGCGTCGATCATCTCCTGGGTGATCAGGTCCTTGTTGTACTCGTCGAGCGCATAGCCCACGCCGTCATCCTTGAGGCTGAGCCCCATGAAGCCGGTGGGCATGTCCTCGCCCGCCTTCATCAGCTCGTAGACCGCCACATCGACGCGCTTGAGCATCGAGGTGAGCACGCTGCCCGGGTGCAGGTAGTTCTGGTTGCTGTCCACGCCGATCGAGTAGATGCCCGCATCGGCCGCGGCCTGCAGCACGCCAAGGCCGGTGGAGCCGGCGGCGGCATAGATGATGTCGGCGCCCTGGGCCATCTGCGCCTTGGCCAGCTCGCCGCCCTTCACCGGGTCGTTCCAGGCCGCCGGCGTGGTGCCGGTCATGTTGGCGATCACGGTGGCGTCCGGGTTGACCGCCTTGACGCCCTGGGCATAGCCGCAGGCGAACTTGCGGATCAGCGGGATATCCATGCCGCCGACAAAGCCCACGGTGCCGCTCTCGGTCTTCATCCCGGCGATCATGCCGACGAGATAGGAGCCCTCATGCTCGGCAAAGCCCACCGAAAGCACGTTGGGCTGATCGACCCAGCCGTCGATGGTGGCGAACTTGGTGTCCGGGTAGTCCGGCGCCACGGCCGCGATCGGAGAGGAGAAGGCAAAGCCGGTGGTGATGATCGGGTTCGCGCCCGCTTCGGCAAAGCGGCGCAGGGCCTGTTCGCGCTGGGCTTCCGACTGAATCTCGATCTCGAAGAAATGGCCGCCGGTCTCCTCGGCCCAGCGCTGGGCGCCGTTGAAGGCGCCTTCGTTGAACGACTTGTCGAACTTGCCGCCCAGATCGAAGATGATCGCCGGGTCGGCCAGGGCCGCGCCGGCGCTCAGCGCCAGGGCTGCGGCGGCTCCGAGGAATTTCTGCATGAGGGTCATGTTTTTGTTCTCCCATTGGTTACAGTGAGGGGGCGCGCGCGAAGCCCGTGATTCCCCCCGTGCGAGCAGATCGCTGAAACGGATCATCCGCAATTTAGCCCGCAGGGCAAGGGCGGGGTCAAGGTTAATATTTGACCGCGCATTCAAAGCCGCGGTTTTTCGGGGAAATGCCGGCTTTCGGGCGGGCCTTCCTGCCGCGAAAGGTTCGTTTCCAGCAGCAGCGCGTCGCATCTCGCCCCCCCGGGGCGTGCGTAATAGGCGCGCCGCCGGGCAGATTCGCGCCAGCCCGCGGCGCGGTAAAGGGCGCGGGCCGGGGCGTTGTCCTCGGCGACTTCCAGAAAGGCGCGCCGGGCGCCCCGGGCGCGGGCAAGGGCCTCGAATTCGCCCAGCAGCGCGCGCCCGATCCCGCGCCGGCGCGCCTCCGGGGCAACGGCAAGGGTCAGAAGCTCGGCCTCGCCGGCGACCACCCGCCCGAGCGCGAAGCCCTCGGCGCGGACGGTGAGCACGGTTTCGGGCG
>JALWTH010000062.1 GCA_027082975.1 Paracoccaceae bacterium
CGCCTCGAGGCGCTGGTCCTGGTCCTGCGCATCGTGCACAAGGTCTATCGAGGCGGCGGCGCGGTAATCTTCGCAGGTGGCAGCGATACAGGCTGGATCGCGGAAACAACGCACATACTCGCCGATGGCCGCTTCGCTGAAGGCATCCATGTTCCCCTTGCTCCATGCGGCAAGCTTGTGGCGCAGGAAGAGCTCCGGGTCGCCACCTATCAGCCGCTCCGGCAGCGGCGCGGGCTGGATGTGGAAGAACCAGTGATAGTAGCCGGTGGCGAACTCCCGGTCGGTCAACGCATACATGGTCTGCGTGGGCGCGATGTCGAGCACCGCCATGCGGCGAACCGCGCCCGGATGATCCAGCCCGAGGCGGTGGGCCACGCGCGCGCCGCGGTCATGGCCTGCGAGGAAGAACCTGTCGAAGCCCAGCTTCGCCATCATCTCCACCTGGTCGGCGGCCATGGCCCGTTTCGAATAGGCCTGATGATCGCCACCCGCCGGCGGCTTGTCGGAATCGCCGTATCCACGCAGGTCGCTCACAATGACGGTGAAACCGGCCGCAACCAGAAGCGGCGCGACCTTGTGCCAGCAGACATGGGTCTGGGGATAGCCGTGCAGCAGCAGGACCGCCGGGCCGCTCCCGCCCACACGAACCCGCAGCCGCACACCGCCCGAAACCGTGACAAACTGATCGCTGAACCCTTCGAACATTCTGGCCTTCCTGCCTGCAAGACTGCACAGCGTGCTTATAATGTCAATACTGTTGCCATAATCGCCGCGCCCTGCCATCATGCGCCCATGAAAAAGACCGATCCCCGCTCCCTCAATGCCTGCCTCGAGCTGCTGCATTTCGGCTTTCGCAACATCACCGAGGGCCCCGACCGGATGCTGGCCCAGCGCGGGCTGGCGCGGGCGCATCACCGGATCCTCTATTTCATCGGGCGGGCGGGGGAGATTTCCATGTCCGAGCTTCTCGCGATCCTCGGCATCACCCGGCAGGCACTGCACCGGCCGATGAAGCAACTGCGCGAGCAGGGGCTGATCGCGGCGCGGCCCGAGCCCTCCGACAAGCGCAACCTGATCCTCTCGCTGACCGAGGAAGGCCGCGCCTTCGAGCGCGCCCTGACCGAGCCGCAAAGGGAGATGTTCGCGCGCGCCCGCGCCGAGGCCGGCGATGCGGCGCTGACCGGTTGGCGCGCGATCATGGAGGTGCTCGCGCGCGGCACGCCGTGGGACGACATCAGAGGGGAGGACCGGAACGATGACGAGTGAAAGCCTGCTCGCCTTCAATGCGCTCCTGATCGCGGCAATCCTCAGCCCTGGCCCGGCCTTTCTGGTGGCGCTGCGCATGTCGCTGGCGCGGGGCCGGCGCGCTGGGATGATGACGGGCCTGGGGCTGGCAACGATCGCGACCATGTGGACAGGGGCCGCGCTCATGGGGATCGACGCGCTGTTTCGCCTGTTTCCGGTGGTCTCGACGCTGACGCGGCTGCTGGGAGGCGCCTATCTCCTGTGGATCGCCTGGAAGCTCTGGCGCGGGGCGACAGAGCCCGTCGGCGGCGAAACCGGCAGCGCGCCGGGCGGCACGGGTGACGCGCTGATGCTCGGCATCGGCGTCAATCTGCTCAACCCCAAATCCGTGCTGTTCGCCGGGGCGGTGCTGCTGGTGGTCTTTCCGTCGCCCCTTTCGGGCCCGGAAAAGGCGCTGGTGCTCACCAACCAGCTGGTGCTGGAGCTCATGTTTTACACGGGGCTCGCCTTCGGCCTGAGCCGGCCGCGCCCGCGCGCCATCTATTTCGCCGCCAAGCCGCTTTTCGAGCGCAGCGCGGCGCTGCTGCTTGGCTTTTTCGGCCTGCGGCTGCTGTTCGGCGGCGCGGGCGGGGCCAGCAACCAGACAGGCCCATGACGAACACCGTGAACCGGCAGGAAGGGCAAGCCTCCAGTTCCATGGGGAGGTTGGTTGCCGCGGTTGGGGCAATGCTCGGCGTGGCGCTCTTGGGCGAGCGGCTCGGCGCGGGGCTTCTTGCCGGCGGTGTCCTGATCCTTGCCGGTGCCAATCTCATGATCGCG
>JALWTH010000063.1 GCA_027082975.1 Paracoccaceae bacterium
TTTCCGGTTTTCTGAAAATCCCGTTTCCAGTCATCTGAAGCAACACCATGTATTCAACAAACTTGCCTTTTGTGGAATACAAACTATGCTCAACGAAAACAATACCGTTGAGCATGGCCATGACCGAGCCCCATTCCCCCATTGCCCATGCCGCCTGGATCGACCTTCTGCGCCTGCTCGAGGAGGACGCGGCCAGCGATCTGCGCGGCACGCCCACGCTCGTCAAACGCAACGGGCGGGGCTACTGGTATGACAGCTTCCGCCTCGGCAATACGGTGCGCAAGACCTATCTGGGCGAGGACAGCCCCGAGCTGCGCGCCCGGCTGGAGCGTCACAGGGCCCTGGCCGAGGAGCGCGATGCGCGCCGGCGCCAGCGCGCGCGGCTCATTCGCATCCTGCGCGCCGAAGGCTTCCTCGGCCTGGACGCGGGCAGCGGCAGCCTGCTCGCCGCACTGGCCCGCGCCGGGGTGTTTCGCCTCGGCGGCACCATCGTCGGCACCCATGCCTTTCGCCTCTACGAGGGGGTGCTGGGGGTGCGCTACGCCTTTGACCAGATGGCCCAGACCGGCGATATCGACATCGCCAGCTTCGAGCGCCTGTCGCTCGCGCTCGAGGACAGCGCCTCCCCGCCCCTGGCCGAGGTGTTCCGCGACCTCGCCTTTGCCCCGGTGCCGGGCCTTGCCAGGGGGCGGACCTGGCGCTGGCAGCAGAGTCGCTCGCGGCTGCTGGTGGAGTTCCTCACCCCCTCCTTCGACGAAGCCGAAGACATCCGCCCCCTGCCCGCCCTCGGGGTGTTGGCGCAGTCTCTGCACCACCTGAATTACCTGATTTCCGAGCCGATCCGCGCCGCCGCCATATACCGCTCCGGGGTGCTGGTGCAGGTGCCCCGGCCCGAGCGCTTCGCGATTCACAAGCTGATCGTCTCCGAGCGCCGCCGCGCCGATCTGCGCGCGCACAAGGACCGCGCCCAGGCGGCGTTTCTGATCGAGGTGCTGGCCCGCGACCGCCCGGACGAGCTGGCCGAAGCCTGGGAGGACGCCCGGGCGCGCGGCCCGAAATGGCGCGCGCGGCTGGAGGCGGCGCTGGCGCGGATGCCCGAGACCCGCGCCTTGTTAGAGACGCTTTAACGGATCCGCCTGCCGCCCTTGTCGAAGCGATAGACCGCCTCCGGCGCAAAGTTCAGCCCCACCTCGGCGCCCACGGCAAAATCCGCCTGGCCAAAGGCGCGCACGGTGACCAGCTTGTCGCCCACATGGACATAGATATTGGTATCCGCGCCCAGATGCTCGAGATGGCTGATCGTGCCGCGGATCGGCCCATCGTCGCCCAGCGTGATCGCTTCGGGGCGCAGGCCGATCGTGGCCACGCTGTCGGGCTCGCCCAGCAGAGCCGCATCGAGGAAATTCATCGCCGGCGAGCCGATGAACCCGGCGACAAAGATATTGTCCGGGTCGTTGTAAAGCTCCATCGGCGAGCCGACCTGCTCCACATGGCCGTCTTGCAGCACCACGATTCGGTCGGCCAGCGTCATCGCCTCCACCTGGTCGTGGGTGACATAGACGATGGTCGTGCCCAGGCGGCGGTGCAGCTCGGCGATTTCGATGCGGGTATTGACGCGCAGGGCGGCGTCGAGGTTCGACAGCGGCTCGTCAAACAGGAAAAGCTCCGGCTCGCGCACCACCGCGCGGCCGATGGCGACCCGCTGGCGCTGGCCGCCGGAGAGCTCGGCCGGGCGGCGGTCGAGATAGGGGGCGAGCTCCAGCATCTGCGCGGCCTTGTCCACCCGCTCCTCGATGACGGCGCGCGATTCGCCGGCCTGTTTCAGGCCCAGCGACATGTTCTTCTTCACCGTCAGGTGCGGATAGAGCGCATAGGTCTGAAACACCATGGCGATGCCGCGCCTGGAGGGGGGCAGGGCATTGACCCGCTTGCCGGCGATCATCACGTCGCCGGAAGTGGCGTCCTCGAGCCCGGCGATGATGCGCAGCAGCGTGGACTTGCCGCAGCCGGAGGGGCCGACGAAGATGATGAATTCGCCCTCCTCCACCTCGAGGCTGATATTGTGCAGCACTTCGACCTGGCCGAAGCTCTTGCAGACATCCTTGAGCGTCAGGCTTCCCATATGTCCTCCTCAAGTGTGACCGGCCGGCCGCTGCGCACGCTGCGGTCGGCGGCGAGGCAGATTGCGAGCGATGCGAGGGCATCGCGCATGTGGCGGCTCAGGTCGCGGTCGTGGGCGATGGCATCGGCGACCAGGGCGGCTTCGGCATCGCAAAGCGCCTGGTGGCCGGGCTCGTCGGGCAGGTCTATCAGCCGGTCGCCGCCCTCGCGGTGGACCCGCAGGGCGCCGACGCGGGTGTGATTGTCGATCTCGGCGGATTTGCCCGCTTCGCCGGCGACGATGGAGACCGAGCCGGCGGGCGCGATCACGTCCTTGACGAAATAGGCGGTCTCCGAGATCATCGGCCCCCAGCCGGCTTCGTACCAGCCCACCGAGCCGTCATCGAACAGCACCTGAAAGTGGCCGTAATTGTACATGTCGAAGGCGATCTCGTCGGTCAGGCGCAGGCCCATGCCGCGCACTTCGCGCGGCCGGGCATCGGTGATCTGGCACATGACATCGACGTAATGCACCCCGCAATCGACGATCGGCGGGGTCGAGCGCATCAGGGCCTTGTGCACCTCCCATTCGGCGCCGCTGCTCTGCTGGTTGAGGTTCAGGCGAAAGACATAGGGCCCGCCCAGGTCGCGCGCCTCGTCGATGAAGCGCTGCCAGCCCGGATGCACCCGCAGGATATAGCCCACCACCAGCTTGCGCTCCAGCCGCCGGGCGGTCTCGACCACGCGGCGGGCATCGGCCATGTTTTCCGCGAGCGGCTTTTCCACGAAGACATGGGCGCCCGCCTCCATGGCGGTGATGGCCAGCTCCGCGTGGCTCTCGGTATAGGTGGCGATACAGACAAGATCAGGCTCTGATGCGGCCATCAGTGACGAAAAGTCCTCGCTGAACGGCACCTCGCGCAGCGCCTCCGGCAGGGCCGGGCGGGAGCGGTTCACCAGCCCGACCAGCTCGAAATCGGGGCTGGCATGGTAGGCGAGCGCGTGGCTCAGCCCCATGTTTCCCAGCCCGATCACCAGCACCCGGATCATTTCACCGCTCCCGAGGTGATGCCGCGAATGAGTTGCCTGGAGAAGATCACGTAGAGGATCATCACCGGCAGGATCGCCAGCGACAGGCCCGACAGCACCGCGTTCCAGTTGGTGACGAACTGGCCGATGAAGACCTGGCTGCCGAGCGTGAGCGTCTTGGTCGCTTCGCCCGGGGCGAGGATCAGCGGGAACCAGAGGTCGTTCCATATCGGGATCATGTTGAACACCGCCACCGTGGCCATGGCGGGCCTGACCAGCGGCACGACCAGGCGGAAGAAGATGCGGTACTCGCTGAGCCCGTCGATGCGCCCGGCATCCTTGAGATCGGCGGAGACCTGGCGCATGAATTCCGAGAGGATGAAGATCGCCAGCGGCAGTCCGCTTGCGGTATAGACCAGGATCAGCGCCGCAAGCGTATTGACCAGGCCGGTTGCGACCATGAATTGCAGGATCGCCACCGTGCCGAGCCGGATCGGGATCATGATGCCGATGGCGAGGTAGAGCCCCATCAGGGTATTGCCGCGAAAGCGGTATTCGCTGAGCGCAAAGGCAGCCATGGCCCCGAACAGCAGGATGAAGAACAGGCTGCCCACGGTGACGATCAGCGAATTCTGGAAATAGTGCAGGTAATCGCCCTGCTTGAGCACCGTTTCGTAGCCGATCAGGCTGAACGTGTCCGGCGTGGGCGGCTGCAGCGGGTGGCGGAAGATCGCCTTGCGGGTCTTGAAACTGTTGATGAGGATGATCACCACCGGAAACAGGGCGATGATCGTATAGGCGATCAGCGCCGCGTGGGCGAGGGCGAGATTGAGCCGGTTATGTCTGACGCGCTGCATTCCGCCCCCCTAGAACTGGTAGCGACGCATCCGCGTCTGGATCAGGAACAGGTAGATCACCACCCCGGTCAGGATGATGAAGAACATCATCATCGCGATCGTCGCGCCCATGTTCGGATCGCCCGGCTGGGTCTGGTGGCCGAAGAAGGTGCGAAACAGGAAGGTGCCCATGACCTCGGTCGAGAAATTCGGCGCGGCCATGGCGCCCTCCATCGTGTAGACCAGATCGAAGGCATTGAAATTGCCCACGAAAGTCAGGATCGAGATGATCCCGATGCTGGGCAGGATCAGCGGCAGCTTGATCTTCCAGAAGGCTTTCATGCCGGTGATCCCGTCGATCTCGCCCGCTTCCAGTATCTCGTCGGGGATCGACAGCAGCGCCGCATAGATCAGCATCATCGGGATGCCGACGAACTGCCAGACGCTGATCAGGGCGATGGTGGTGAGCGCGTATTCCTCCTTGCCCAGCCAGGGGTGAAAGAGGTGCCTGAGCCCGACCATCTTCAGCAGGTCCGGGGCGATGCCCCAGAGCGGCGACAGGATCAGCTTCCAGGCGAAGCCGACGATGACGAAGCTCAGGATCGTCGGGATGAAGATCGCGGTGCGGTAAAAGCCCTTGAACCTCAGCGCCGGCACCGAAAGCATGGCGGCGATGGCGATGCCGATCGGGTTCTGCACCGCCATGTGGATGAAGAAGAACCAGGTGTTGTTCCTGAGCGCCCGCCAGAAGCTCTCGGACCAGTTGGGATCGCCGAACAGGGTGCGGAAATTGTCCAGCCCGACAAACACCTGCTGCTGGTCCACCTGCTGGTAGAGCGACAGTTTCAGCGTGCCGAAGAGCGGCAGGATCATCAGCGCGGTATAGACCAGCACCGCGGGCGCCAGAAAGATGGCGATGTGCCAGCGGCGTCTGCTTCGCGTCTCGGCGCGCATCTCTTCCTCCCCGTCTGTGGTGGGCGGGGCGGTCTTGCCGCCGCCCCTGCCCGCCTTGGCCTTACTGCGCCGGCTTGTACCAGCTGTCCAGCGCGTCCTGCATGTGCTGGCTGGCCTCCATCGGCGTCATCGTGCCGCGGATCACATTGGCCGAAGTCACCCAGTATTCGGTATTGAGATTCGGCGTGCCGCGGCTGAGGATCTGGCTGAAGGGCCGGATCGAGGAATGGCAGCTCTTGCGCCAGTCCACCATCTGCTGGGCGAGCGGGTCTTCCAGCGTGACTTCCGCATTGGACAGCGAGAAGAAGCCCGGCAGGGCGTTGGAATAGAGCGTGGCGAATTCCGGCGAGCCGACCCATTCGAGGAAGGTCTTCGCGGCCTCGGCATTGGGGCTGGCGGCGTTCATCCCCATGGCGATGTCCACATGGTCGGAGATGTAGCACTCGCCCCCCGGCACCACCGGCGGCGGGAAGGCGCCCATGGCGAAATCGGCCTGGGCGTTGAAGCCCGAGATTTCCCAGGAGCCGGCCGGGTAGATCGCGGCGCGGCCCAGGGTGAAGAGATTCTGGCTGTCGGGGTAGGATTGCGCCTCGTAGCCGTCGCCCAGATAGGGGCCCCACTTGGCGAGCTCCTCATAGGCGGTGACCCAGCCGTCTTCGGTCAGCTTCATGGTGCCGGCGATGACCGCCTTGCGGCCCTCCTCGCCCTTCCAGTACTTGGTGCCGATATTGGCGTAGCCCATGGTCGCGGCCTCCCACTCGTCGGCGGTGCCCATGGCCATGGGGATATAGGAGCCGTCTTCCTTGATCTTGTCGAGGAGGGCATAGAATTCGTCGGTGGTGGTCGGCACGCTCAGGCCGAGCTCCTCGAAGGCATCGGCATTGTAGATGAAGCCGTGGATCACGCTGGCCATGGGGATGCAGTAGGTGGCCGAGCCGTCATCGGTGGACCAGCCGGACTTGGCCACCGGGCCGAAATTGTCGAGCACGTCCATGTCGGTGAGGTCGGCGAGGTGGCCGGCCTGAAACAGCGCCAGCGAGCCGTCAAACGGGCGGCAGGTGATCAGGTCGCCGGCGGTGCCGGCCTCGAGCTTGGCATTGAGCGCCGAATTGTACTGCGCCGGGGCGGTGGGGGCGAAGACCACCTTGATATCCGGGTGGCTGGCCTCGAAGGCGGGGATGATCTTGTCCTGCCAGATCGAAAGGTCGTCGTTGCGCCAGCTCTCGATGGTCAGGGTGGTCTGGGCCCAGGCGGCGGTGCCGCCAAACATGGTGGTCGCCAGCAACAGGCCGACAAGTCTGGTGTTTTTCATGGTTTCTCTCCCTTGGATTGCGCGTTGGCGTTTTCGGGGTGTGCCCCGCTCAGTTCGGCAAGGGCGGCGCGCAGATTCTGTCCCGCCCTTTCCAGATATTCCCTGGCCGCTTCCGCCCCCCCGGCCCCGCTGACGATCAGGACCGCTTCCTTGACCCGCCAGCCGGCCTGCGCCAGCGCCGCTTCGGCTGTCGCGGCGTCGCAGCCGGTGATGCGCCGGACGATCCCGGCGGCGCGGCCCTTGAGCTTGATATTGGAGGTGGCGACATTGACCATCAGCCCGTCCAGGACGTGACCGAGGCGGATGCCGACCAGGGTGCTGATGAGGTTCAGCGCGATCTTCTGCGCGGTGCCGGCGCCCATCCGGGTGGAGCCGGCGATGACCTCCGGCGGGGTCGGCAGCAGCACCGGAATATCCGCGCTCAGCAGCTTCGCGCCGGGGTTGTTGGACATGCCGATCGTGGTGGCGCCGCGGGCGCGGGCGATCTCCATGATGGTGACCGGGTAGATGGTGTTGCCCGAAGCGGCGAGGCAGATCACCGCATCGCCGGGGGCGATCACCTCGGCGGCGCGGCGGGCGGCTTCGGCATCGTCCTCGGCGCCCTCCCTTGCCACGCTCAGGTCCTGAAGCCCGCCGGCGCGCAGGATATGGATGCGCTCGGCCGGGATGCCGAAGGTCGGCGGGATCTCGAGCCCGTCGGCCATGGCCTGCAGCGCCGAAGAGCCCGCCGCCGCATAGACCAGGCTTGCGCCGCCGCGCAGGGCCGCCTCCACCGCCGCCGCCGCGCGCTCCAGCGCCGGCAGCGCATCGGCCACGGCGCCGGCGGCGGCGACCTGGGCCCGGTGCAGGATCTCGAGGATCTCGCCGGGCGGGCGCCGGTCCAGGCCCGGCGCATCTGGGTGCGTCCTTTCCGTCGGCTGCTGCGCCAAGGCGGCATAGTGCATGGATGATTCCCCCGAATGGCAATACCTGTATAATGCCAATTTAATACCGTATGTCCAGATCAATTTGCATCCGCCGGAAATATTTGCGATTTCAGGCTAAAAATGCTTTCTTGTCGGCATTTGGTATTGTATAGGTATTATATGAACCAGGAGACTCGCCATATCGTCGCCGTCGATGGCGGCGGCACCGGCTGCCGGGTGCGGCTGGCGGATCGGCGCGGGCAGGCGCTGGTCGGAGCCCGGGGCGGCCCGGCCAACCTGACCAGCGATTTCGCCGGCGCGCTGGCCAATATCCGCGCCACCATTGCCGCCGCCTACCGGCAGGCTGGGCTGCCGCCGGAAGCGCGGGCCGGCGATGTCGCCTGGCTGGGGCTGGCCGGCGCCGCCACCGGCGACAATGCCGCGCGGCTGGAAGCGGCGCTCGGCTTCGCCCGCGCCCGTGTCAGCACCGATTGCGCGACCACGGTCGAAGGCGCCCTTGGCCCGCGCGACGGGCTCCTGGCGATGCTCGGCACCGGCTCCTTCTTCGTCCGCCGCGCCGGCGGGCGGGACCGGCGCATCGGCGGCTGGGGCTACCAGCTGGGCGACGAGGCCGGAGGCGCCTGGCTCGGCCGCGCCCTGCTCGCGCGCGCCCTGCTCGCCCATGACGGGCTTGCACCCCACTCGCCCCTGACCCGCGCCCTGCTGGACGAACATGACGGGCCGGACGGGATCGTTGCCCTCGCCCGGGGCGCCAGCCCCGGCGAGATTGCCCGCCTCGCCCCGCGGCTCGCCGAAGCCGCCGCCGACGGCGACCCGGCCGCCGAGGCGATCCTGTCCGAGGCCGTGGCGCTGATCTGCGCCCGGCTCGACCGCCTCGATACCCCCGGCGGCGATGGCCCGCTCTGCCTCGCCGGCGGGCTGGCCGACATCTACGCGCCGCGCCTGCCGGCACGCTTCCGCGCCCGCCTGACCCCGCCCCTTGGCGATGCCCTGTCCGGCGCCATTTCGCTCGCCCGCCGGCACCTGCTCCCGGAGACCGCCCGATGAAGATCGCCGACCTCCTCGCCCCGGCAAACTGGCTTCGCCCCCATGGCGGCCCGCGCTACCGGCAGTTGCACGACCGGCTCGGAGAGGCGATCCGCTCCGGCGCCCTCGCCCCCGGCACCCC
>JALWTH010000064.1 GCA_027082975.1 Paracoccaceae bacterium
CGGTGACAAAGCCGCGCATCAGCCCCGCCCGCGCCATCAGCCGCCCCCCCGCTCTTGCGCCCTGCCGGGCGTCATCGCTTCGGTTCTGCCCGCCCCTTTCATCTTTCCGAAAAATACTCCCGCCGGAGGCATTGAATCGTTTCCCCGTCCTGAGTCATTTTCCCGCCCCGGCCCGCCGGGCGCCCCGCTCGATGGCTTCGCGCAGGCGCTTCTCCAGCATCCGCCGCTTGCTCTCGGAGTGGTATTTGAGCCCGAACATGTCCTTGACATAAAAGGTATCCACCACCTGCTCGCCATAGGTCGCGATCACCGCGCTGGCAATATAGACATTGGCATCCGCGAGCGTGCGGGTCAGGTCGTAGAGCAGGCCGGGGCGGTCGCGGGTATCGACCTCGATGATGGTGTAGATGTCGCTGCCCTCGTTGTCGAAGGTGATCGAGGTCGGCACCCGGAAGGCGCGCTCGCGCTTCTTGATCACGTCACGGCTCTTCATCGCCTCGCGGGTGATGATCTCGCCCCTGAGGCTCTTGTGGATCATGTCCGAAAGCCGCCCCAGCCGGTCCGCCGCATAGGGATGGCCCTGCGCATCCTGCACCCAGAAGGCGGCGGTGGCGTAGCCGTCGCGGGTGGTATAGGTGCGCGCATCCACCACCCCGGCGCCCACCAGCGCCAGCGCCCCGGCAAGGCGCGAGAACACGCCGGGGTGATCGGTGAGCGCAAAGCAGATCCGGGTCGCGTCGCGGTCTTCGTCGGGAAACAGGTCGATCTTCACTTCGTCCTCGGCGATGTCGCGCAAGAGGCGGGCAAAGACCACATGCGCGGTCACGTGCAGCCCCTGCCAATAGGGCGGGTAGTGGCGCGAAAGCTCGTGCCTGATCTCGGCCTTGTCCCAGCCCTCGGCCTCGAGCACCTTGCGCAGGAACTTGCGCGCTTCGCCGCCGCGAAGCTCCACGTTGATCGCCTCCATCCCGTCTTCGAGCACCTTGCGGGTCTGCCGGTAGAGCGCGCGCAGCAGCACCGCCTTCCAGTTGTTCCAGGTGGTGGGGCCGACGCCGCGGATATCGCAGACCGTGAGCACCGTCAGGAGGTCGAGCCGCTTCACCGTGCCCACGGCGCGGGCAAAGTCGCGCACCGTGCGCGGCTCGGCGATGTCGCGCTTCTGGGCCATGTCGCTCATCAGCAGGTGGTGGCGCACCAGCCATTCCACGTCATCGCATTCCTTCTTGCTGAGCCCCAGCCGCGGGGCCACCTTGCGGGCGAGGCGCGCGCCGAGCACCGAGTGATCCTCGTCGCGCCCCTTGCCGATATCGTGGCACAGCATCGCCACCATCAGCACCTTGCGGTTGGGCCGCCCCTCGCGCAGGATCGAGGTGGCGATGGGCAGCTCGTCTTCGAGTTCCTTCCGCTCGATCTGGGTAAAATTCGAGATCACCTGAATGGTGTGCTCGTCCACCGTGTAGCTGTGATACATGTTGAACTGCATCATCGCCACGATCGGCTGAAACTCGGGGATGAAGGCACCGAGCACGCCAAGCTCGTTCATCCTTCTCAGCGCGCGCTCGGGGTTGCCGTGCTTCAGCAGCGTGTCGAGGAAGAGCTTCGCGGCTTCCGGGTCGGCACGCAGGTCGTCGTCGATCAGGTGCAGGTGACCGGCGACGAGGCGCATCGCGTCCGGGTGGATCAGCACCCCGGTGCGCAGCGCCTCGGCAAACAGGCGCAGGATCATCATCCGGTCCTTGTGGATCACGTCCGGGCTGGCGAAGGTCAGCCGGTTCTGGACGATGCGAAAGCCCCTGGCCGCCCGGCGCCGGCGCAAGAGCCCGATCAGCCGCGGCTCGCGCTTCACATGCCGCGCTTCCAGCCCGGTGAGGAATATCCGCGTGAGCTCGCCCACCGTGGTGGCGGTGCGGAAGTAATCCTGCATGAAGTGTTCGACCGCGCGCCTGCCCGAATGGTCCCGATAGCCCATGCGCGCGGCCACCGCCACCTGCAGGTCGAAGGTCAGCTGGTCCTGCGCCCGCCCGGCGATATCGTGCATGTGGCAGCGCACCGACCAGAGGAATTCCTCGGCATCCTCGAAGGTCTCGTATTCCTCGGCGGTGAACATGCCCTGGGCGACCAGTTCGGACGTATCGCGCACCCGGTGCAGGTATTTGGCGATCCAGAACAGGGTCTGCAGGTCGCGCAGGCCCCCCTTGCCCTCCTTCACGTTGGGCTCGACCATGTAGCGCTGGTTGCCGTTCTTCTCCAGGCGCTCGGCGCGCTCTTCCAGCTTGGCCTCGATGAATTCGCCCGCCGTGCCCTTGAAGAGCTTGCCCCACAGGGCTTCGTCCAGCTCCCCGGCAAGCGCCGCGTCGCCGTAGAGGAAGCGGTGCTCCAGAAGCGCGGTGCGAATGGTGATGTCCTCGCGCCCGAGGCGCAGGCAGTCGCGGATGGTGCGGCTCGCGTGGCCCACCTTCAGGCGCAGGTCCCAGAGCATGTAGAGCGTGCTCTCGATCACGCTTTCGGCCCAGGCGGTGAGCTTGTAAGGGGTCAGGAACAGCAGGTCCACGTCGCTGTGCGGGGCCATTTCGAAGCGCCCGTAGCCGCCCACCGCCAGCACCGCGAGGCGCTCGCCGGCGGTGGGGTTGGGCAGCGGGTGCAGGCGCCCGGTGGCGACTTCGAGCGCGGTTTGCACCAGCCGGTCGGTGAGCCAGGCAATCGCCCGGGTGCAGCCGCGCGCCTCGTGCGGGCGCTCGGCCATGGCGGCGGCGATGGCGGCGCGGCCGCGCTCCTGGGCCGCGCGCAGCACCGCCACGGTGGCGGCACGGGTGGCGGCGGGGTCTTCGGTCGTGTCCAGCGCGGCGGCGAGGCTGTCGGCCACCGCCGCCCGGTCGAAGATCTCGGAGGGGGCGCAGATCAGCCCTTCGGGGAGCCGCGCACCCTCCGCCCCGCCAGTGCCGGTTTCGGGGCTGGCGCCAGCCCCGGCGCCGCCTGTGCCTGACCCGGTGCTGCTGTCGGGCGCCGCCGGCGCCCCCTCAGAGCCCGGCACCGCCAAAGCTTCTCGGCGCGGGGTCGATCACCACCACCTGCTTGTCCTGGATCTGCGCCACCGCGAGGCCGCGTTCGTTGGTGCCGTCGGACAGCAGGCGGAAGATGCCGTTGACCCCGACGAAGCCCGAAGGCTGGGTCAGCGCCTCGACGGTCAGCGCGTCGGCCTTGCCGGCCCTGACCAGCGCGCCGATGGCGGCAATGCCGTCATAGGCCAGCCCGGCGATCGGGTGCGGCTGCTCGCCATAGGCGGCCTGGTAACGGCTGGCGAACTGGCCTTGCAGGTTCGGGTCCGGCAGGGCGAACCAGCCCCCCTGCAGGCCGGTCATCGAGAGCGCGCTGGCCGGGATGTCCCAGCGCTGCAGGCCGATATACTGGTAGTCGGCGGGCTTGATGCCGTTTTCCGGCAGCAGGCCGGCCAGAAGCGGCAGCGCCCCGGTCGTGCCCGAGGTCATGAAGATCGAACGGGCGCCGGAGCTGCGCGCCGCCCTGGCGATTTCCGGCAGGGCGTTGATCACCCCCTTCTGCGAAAGCTCGAAGCCGACCGCCCCGGCCGGGCTGCCCCCGGCGCGGGCAATGGCGCGCTCGATGGCCGCGGCCCCGGCGCTCTCGGCCGCATCCTTGCCGTGGACGATCAGGATCGGCGTCTTGCCCTGCGCGGCGGCATGGGCGACCAGGCGATTGGCAGTGTTCTGGAAGGTATTGCCGAGGATGAAGACATTGCCCCCGGCGATATCCGGGTTGTTGGAGAAGGCCAGCACGTTGACCCCGCGCGGGGCGACGGCAAGGCCGGCGGCATTGGCATTGGCCGCATAGACCGGGCCGAGGAGGATCTTGGCCCCCTCCTGCACCGCCTGACGGGCGACTTCGGCGCTGCGGGCGGCATCGGCGCCGGTGGCATATACGCGCAGGTCGATGGTCACCCCCTGCAGTTCCGACATGGCCAGGCGGGCGGCATTTTCCAGCGACTGCGCCAGTACCGCATCCGTGGCCGCCGCCGAGCCGCGCGGCACCAGGAGCGCCACCGGCACCGGGCGCGAGGTATCTATCCGCGGGCCGCCGCCCCCGGGCAGGGTCACGTCGCAGGCCGAAAGCCAGAGCAGAGCGAAAACGGCGACCAGCAGACCCGGCACCTTGCGGGTCATTCTCAAAACGACAAACATGCACACATCCTCATTCCCGTGCCCGGCGGCTTTCGCTTTGCTTCTTTCGCTGCTTTCGCTGCCGGCGCTTCGGGGCTATCATAATGCGAACAGCAGTCAGGTCCAGCCTTGAAACCGGAAATCACCCCCCTGCCCGCCGGGCTCTACCTGGTCGCCACCCCGATCGGCAATGCCCGCGACATCACCCTGAGGGCGCTGGATATTCTCGCCTCGGCCGATGTCATCGCCGCCGAGGACACCCGCACCATGCGCAAGCTGATGCGCCTGCACGGGCTGGCGCTGGGCAATCGTCCGCTCATCGCCTATCACGACCATTCCGGCAAAGCCGGGCGCGCGGGACTCGTCAAGCTGATCGGCGAGGGCCGCTCGGTCGCCTATGCCAGCGAAGCGGGAATGCCCCTGATCGCCGATCCCGGCTTTGCGCTGGCGCGCGAGGTGGCGAAGGCCGGCCTGCCGGTCACCTGCGCGCCGGGCCCCTCGGCCAGCCTCGCCGCGCTGAGCCTGTCGGGCCTGCCCAGCGACCGCTTCCTGTTTGCCGGCTTCGCCCCCGCCGGCAAAGCCGCGCGCCGCAAATGGCTCGCCGAATTGCTGGACATTCCGGCAACATTGATCCTGTTCGAAAACCCGAAACGCGTTCAGCAATTATTAATCGACTTGTGCGACCTTGGCGAAGAACAGAGGGAAATGGCAATATGCCGAGAGCTGACCAAGAAATTCGAGGAAGTCATGCGCGCCACGGTGGCAGAATTGCGCGAGTGCCTGTCAGAGCGTCCCCTGAAAGGAGAGATCGCGCTGATTCTTGGCCGGGGCAATGGGGAAGAACCAGCGTTTGACATGGAAGCAGCGCTCGGCCAGGCGATGGCGAGCATGACTATCCGCGATGCGGTCGCCCATGTGGCCGCTGCCGGCAAGCTGCCCCGTCGCAAGGTTTATCAGGCTGCCCTGGCCCTGCAGGAGGGCAAGGCAAAAGGAGAGGGCGACAAGAAAGGATGAAACAAGCAGTGAACGAATGGCGCAGACAGAACGGGCGGCGTAATTATCGGGCCGGATTGGCTGCAGAGGAAAGTGTGGCCAGGGCCTATCAGGCGCGTGGGCACCGAATCGCGGCACGCCGCTGGCGCGGGTCGCGTGGCGAGATCGACATCGTTGCCCGCGAGGGCGACGGTCTGGTTTTCATCGAGGTCAAGAAGGCGCGGGATTTCGCCCGCGCAGCGGAGCGGCTTACCCGCGCGCAGATGCGGCGGATCTACGGGGCGGCCTCCGAGTTTCTCGCAGGAGAGCCCAAGGGGCAGCTGACCCCGGTGCGCTTTGATGTGGCGCTGGTGAATGCAAGCGGCCAGATGCAGGTGATCGAGAACGTCTTCTGCATGTGAAAACAGGTTCGGGAGCGGTTGTCCTTTCTCCGCCTTTCCCCCATCTATGGGGGAGAGAAAGGGAACAGAATGACATACAGCTTGCGCGTCGCCATGCAGATGGACCCGATAGAGGGGATCGACATCCGGGCCGATTCGTCCTTTCGCATCATGGAAGAGGCGCAAAAGCGCGGCCACAGCCTGTTTTACTACACGCCGGACCGACTGTTTTTCGACGAAGGCGAGGTCAGGGCACGCGGCTGGCCGGTCACGGTCCGGCGCGAGGCGGGCAATCACTACACCCTTGGCGAGGAGACCGAGCAGTCGCTTGCCGGGTTCGACGTCGTCTGGCTGCGCCAGGATCCGCCTTTTGACATGGGCTACATCACCACCACCCATCTGCTTGACATGATTCACCCGCAGACCCTGGTGGTGAACGACCCGTTCTGGGTGCGCAATCACCCGGAAAAGCTGCTGGTGCTGAGCTTTCCCGACCTGACCCCGCCGACCATGATCGCCCGCGACCTCGACACGCTCAGGGCGTTCAAGGCCCGCCACGGCGACATCATCCTGAAGCCGCTCTATGGCAATGGGGGCGCCGGCGTGTTCCGTCTCGGCCCCGAGGACCGCAATCTCGCCAGCCTGCACGAACTTTTCGCCTCGATCAGCCGCGAACCGCTGATCGCGCAGAAATACCTGCCCGCCGTCGCCGCCGGCGACAAGCGCATCATCCTGGTCGATGGCGCGCCCGTGGGCGCCATCAACCGCATCCCCGCCCCCGGCGAAACGCGCTCGAACATGCATGTGGGCGGACGCCCGGAAAAGGCGGGGCTGAGCGCGCGCGACCGCGAGATCTGCGACCGCATCGGCCCGCTCCTGCGCGAGCGGGGGCACATTTTCGTGGGGATCGACGTGATCGGCGACTACCTGACCGAGATCAACGTCACCTCCCCGACCGGAATCCAGGAGCTCGAACGCTTCGACGGCACCAATATCGCCGCCCGCATCTGGGAGGCCATTGAGGCCCGCCGGCAGCAGAATTGAACGCCGGCCCGGGTTTCAATGCAGGCTGCCGATGGCCAGCCGGTAGGCGGCGGCTTCGGCGATGTGGGGGCGGCCAACCGTGCCGGCGCCTTCGAGATCGGCGATGGTGCGGGCGACGCGCAGCACCCGGTGGTAGCCGCGCGCGGTGAGGGAGAATTTCTCCGCCAGCCGGGTCAGAAAGGCGCGCCCCTCGGCATCGGGCGCGGCGATTTCCTCAAGCACCTCGCCTTCGGCATCGGCATTGGTGCGCACCCCGTCGAGACCGCTGAAGCGCGCCTCCTGCCGCGCCCGCGCCGCCGCCACCCGGGCGGCGACATCGGCGCTGCGCTCGCCGCTTTCGGTCAGGTCGAGGTCTCGGAAGGCGACCGGCGGCACTTCGAGGCGCAGGTCGAAGCGGTCCAGCAGCGGCCCGGAGATGCGCCCGAGATAGTCCTCGCCACAGGCAGGCGCCCGCCCGCAGGCGCGCGCAGGCTCGGCCAGGTGGCCGCATTTGCACGGGTTGGCGGCGGCCACCAGCATGAAGCGGCAGGGATAGCGGATATGGGCATTGGCCCGCGCAATCACCACCTCGCCGGTCTCGATCGGCTGGCGCAGGGTCTCAAGCACCGGGCGGGAGAATTCCGGGAACTCGTCCATGAACAGCACCCCGTTATGGGCCAGCGAGATCTCGCCCGGCTGCGCCCCGCGCCCGCCGCCGACGATCGCCGCCATGGAGGCGGTGTGGTGGGGCTCGCGAAACGGGCGCGCGCGCGGGATGCCGCCCGCGTCCAGCAGGCCGGCCAGCGAATGCACCATGGAGGTCTCCAGCGCCTCGGCCGGGCTGAGCGGCGGCAGGATCGAGGGCAGGCGCGCGGCCAGCATCGACTTGCCTGCCCCGGGCGGGCCGACCATCAGCAGGTGGTGGCGCCCGGCGGCGGCGATTTCCAGCGCCCGCTTGGCGCGCTCCTGGCCCTTGACATCGGCCAGGTCGCGCAGAGCGGCGGTATCGGCGCTGACCTCCCCCGGCTCGGCCGGGGCCAGCGGCGACTGGCCGGAGAAATGGCCGATCACCGCCGCCAGGGAGGGCGCGGCGAGCACGTTCGCCGCCCCGACCCAGGCAGCTTCGGCGCCGCAATCGCGCGGGCAGACCAGGGCCCGCTCCTGCTCGGCGGCGGCCATCGCTGCCGGCAGGGCGCCTACCACCGGCACCAGCGAGCCGTCCAGCGACAGCTCGCCCAGCGCCAGCGTCTCTGCCACCGCGTCGCGGGGCAGGACCTCGATCGCCGCCAGCAGGGCAAGGGCGATGGGCAGGTCGAAATGCGAGCCTTCCTTGGGCAGGTTGGCGGGCGAGAGGTTGACGGTGATCCTTTTCGACGGCAGGACAATGGCCATGGCGGTGAGCGCCGCCGAGACCCGGTCGCGGGCCTCGCGCACCGCCTTGTCGGGCAGGCCGACGATGGAAAAGGAGGGCATGCCGGGGGTAATGGCGCACTGGACCTCGACCGGCCGGGCCTCGACCCCCTCGAAAGCCACCGTATAGGCCCTGGCAGACATGCGCGCTCCGTTAACCATGCTTCGGCAAACGGTTAACACAGCGATGGTTTAAGAAAGGTTAACGCTTTCGGAAGGCCGGGTTTCGGGGCCGGAACCGGCCAGGGGTTTCGGCTGGCTGCGCCACCCGACCGGGGCCTCGCTGCGCTCGGCAGGGCGCTCCCGGCCAGCGGCCCGCGCCGCCTCCCCCGGCACAGGCGCCCAC
>JALWTH010000065.1 GCA_027082975.1 Paracoccaceae bacterium
CCGCCCCGGCAGGCGCCTATATTTGCCCTGTCCTTCGGGACTATGGGCATAAACGCGCTCGTAATAAGCGGATCGGACCCGGGGGCGGTACCCGGCGGCTCCACCAATCCTTCGTTGGCGGGTCATGGGGCCGAAACAGGATCGACGGACGTGTAAAGGAGTGGCTTTGCCCCGGTGAGATACCACCGTTATCGGTTCACATAGCATAATTGCCAACGACAATCGTGCTCCGGCAATGGCTCTGGCTGCCTAAGCAGTCCGAGTTGCCGAAACCGAACTCCTCGCGCCTAGCCGCGTGAGGCGGGGTCCGCAGGTACCTGGCAACAGAAACCTGCACCTTTCTCCCGCCGCAGCCTACCCCAACGCAGACGACAAAGGCCACGCCGCTTTCACGCCGTGGCCCTCTCGATGTGCTGGCAAACGCGCGGTGCGCGTGGGGTTTATAGGTCTACGCCCTACATCGCCACGCCGTGCTCTTCGCAGTAGCTGGGGCCATAGGCCTTGACCATGCCGATCGACTCGCCATCGGCGCTGAACCAGTTGTAGACAAAGGTTGCCCCGCCGGCGAGCGCTGCGGCGGAATCGCCACTGCCGCACAGCTTGCTGGCGGCCTGGTCCTCGCGCGAGGCCAGGTAATCCTCGCCCAGCTGCTCCATTTTCAGGATCGATTCGCCGCGGATGGTGATCTGTTTTTCAACATGCATGGCGTTGACCAGATTGGAAAAATCATCGTATTTCAGCCCGCCGTCGGCGCCGTTGATCTCCCCGGCCATGTTTTCGAGATAGGCGCTGATCTCCTCCGCCGACATCGCCTTTGCGCCGCCGCCCAGGAGCCCCATGGATTTGGCGCCGAAATAGCCCCCGACGGCCACCACGACCAAAATCGCCAGCAAAACAACCTTGTTCATTGCATTTCTCCATGTGATCGAACAATCGGTTAACAATTTGCATATGTACAAGGGAATTCCCATTCGGACAAGTCAAGGCTGCAGGCAATGGCCCGGGAGGGATGTTCGGCCATGTCGGCGATGATGATGCGGGCCTGTGGCGCAGGCATTGCAGATCCGGGCGCGGAAGGGGTCCTCGCGCTACAGGTTCAAGCGAGGGGCCAGCCCCTCGCGCTACAGGTTCAAGCGAGGGGCCAGCCCCTCGCGCTCCCCGGGATATTTGCGAACAGAAGAAGGCTGCGCTCACCGGGCCTGGGCGGGCCTGGCCGGGCCTGGGCGCGGGACATGCGGCTTTGGGCTTGCGGCCCGGCTGGCAAAGGGCGAAAACAGCCGTATCGGGCTGGGATCGGGGAGCGCGGATCGTGATCGGCAAGGCGCTGGCGTCGTTCAGGCGCTGGAAGAGGAGCTACAAGGAGACCGCGGGGGCAGACATATCCACCCCCGAGGGGCGCCGGCGCGCGCGCTGGCACATGCATCTGGCCGACTACGCCTTTTTCCGCCTGCGCTGGACCAACCTGCACCAGGTGGCCGAAGGGGTCTGGCGCTCGAACCAGCCGGGACCCAACCGCTACGGGCAGTTTCGCGAACTCGGCCTCAGGACCATCATCAACCTGCGCGGGCAGCGGCATTATTCTTCGGTTCTTTTCGAGCAGGAGGCCTGCGACGCGCAGGGCATCGCCCTTCTGCACATGGATCTCAGGGCCGACCGGCTGGCGGAGGGGGCCGAATATGTGCGCCTGCTGGAGATGATGGAGCGGGCCGAAAAGCCGCTGCTGATCCATTGCAAGTCCGGGGCCGACCGCACCGGGCTGGCCGCCGCGCTCTATCTGATCGACCAGGGGCTGGCGCCGGTGGAGGAGGCCAGGAGGCAGCTTTCGCTGCGCTATCTGCACTGGAAGATCGCCCGGGCGGGTGTGCTCGACGCGCTGCTGGAGGCCTATGCGGCGGATACGCGCGCGCAGGCGATGCCGATCCGCGCCTGGCTGCTGAGCCGCTATGATCCCGAGCGCATCAGCGCCGGCTTTCGCCACTGGATATAGGCGCTCGGCCAGCGCCATCGGCGCGGGCGCCGTGGCCCGGGGCTGAGGGGCTGAGGGGCTGAG
>JALWTH010000066.1 GCA_027082975.1 Paracoccaceae bacterium
GGCTCGGTGCTGAGCGTGAGCGAAAGTAGCGATTCCGCCCCCGAGGCCGACCGGGGCGCCGACGTGATCTACATGAGCGAGCCGCTCGACCGCCCCCGCGCGCTGGAGGGGCAGACCTACAAGCTCAAATGGCCGGGAAGCGAACACGCGATCTACATCACCGTCAACGATCTGGTGGTCAATGGCCACCGGCGGCCGTTCGAGGTGTTCATCAACTCCAAGAACATGGAGCATTTCGCCTGGACGGTGGCGCTCACGCGGATGATCAGCGCGGTGTTTAGGCGCGGCGGCGACGTGTCGTTCGTGGTCGAGGAGCTGAAGGCGGTGTTCGACCCGCGCGGCGGGGCCTGGATGGAGGGCAAATATGTGCCGTCCATTCTGGCCGCGATCGGCGGGGTGCTGGAGCAGCACATGGTCGCGACCGGCTTTCTCTCGGGCGAGGGGATGGGGCTGAAGAGCGACCCCAGGGCCGAGGTGGTGGCGCTGGGGGCGACCGGCGAGGCCCCGCGCGGGCCGGCCTGCCCCAATTGCGGGCAATACGACATGCGCATGGTCGAAGGCTGCATGACCTGCGCCGCCTGCGGCCATTCGAAATGCGGCTGAGGGCGGCCCGAGGGCCATTCCTCCAGCCATCCCGCCAGCATCCGGCCAGCCATCCGGCCAGCCATCCCGCCCAGAGAGCGAAACAATCCGCCCCGGCGCGCGGGCTCTTTTGCCGCATTGGCAACAATTCTCTTAACAACATCAAGAGCACATGCTAACCTGCCTGCAACAAACGAATAAACGATAACATAATACGATAACAAGGCAGGCAGACAGGCATGAAAACGGGCTATCGCGGCACGTTTGTCATCTCGTGGACGCAAACGGAAGTGGACGGGCTCCAGAACGCACCGAAAGGCGCGCTGGGTACGGGGTCGAGCTGGCGCTGGCACGGGGAGGCGCTGCGCGTGGACGGCCCCGCCGAAGTGCTGCTTCTGGAGCGGAGCGACGAGGAAACCGACCTGCGCCGGCGCGCGGCAAGGGTGGTGCACCGGCTGGTGGGCGCGGCGCTCAATCCGGGGCAGGCGGCGCATCCGGCCTCCGAGGATCCGCTGCTCGACATGGGCTTCGAGGTCACCGACGGGCACGAGGCCTGGCGGGTGACGCTGATCGAGGTCGGGCCGGGGCGGCCGCCGCTGCTGATGTTCGTCGGCGCGCCGCCCCCGCAGGGCCGGGAGCTCTGGGTGGTGCGCGCGGCGCTGCAGGCGGGGCATCTGAACCGGCTCACCGACCAGCCCACCGGGGTGATCTGCTTCACGCCGGGCACCCGCATCCGCTGCGCGGGCGGCGACCGGCTGGTGGAGGAGCTGCGCGAGGGCGACCGCATCCAGACCCGCGACAATGGCGAGCAGGAAGTGCTCTGGATCGGCTCGCGGCGGATCACCGGCGCCCGGCTCCATGCCATGCCCGAGATGCGCCCGGTGCGCATCCGCACCGGGGCCTTCGGGCTCGATGTGCCCGAGGACGACCTGATCGTGTCGCCCCGGCACCGGCTGCTCATGCGCGGCGCGCGGGCGCGCGAGCTTTTCAATACCGACGAAGTGCTGGTCAGGGCCCAGGACCTGATCGACCACCGCCGGGTGGTGCTCGACCATGTGCTGCGCGAGGTGACCTATGTGCACCTGCTGCTGGAGCGCCACGAGGTGGTCTGGGCCAATGGCGTGGAGAGCGAGAGCTTCCACCCGGCCGCGGCGCCGCTGAAGGCGATCGAGGCCGGGCAGCGGGCGCGCCTGCTGGAGATGTTCCCCGGGCTCGAGGCCGATCCGGGCGCCTATGGCGACTTTGCCCGCCGCACGCTGAGCGGCGCAGAAGCGGCGATCCTGCGCGGGCTGGCGGCGTAGCCCCGCTTCGGGCAGCCGAGAACCGGGGCCGATTTTTCTGCGAAAAATCGGTGCCCGCGCGGCGGCGCATCGGTTTGCTTGCAGCGGCGGCAGGCATATGGGAGGCTGCCGCTTCGCCGGAGGGGCCGCCCGCCCGGCGCCCCAGAGGCCCCCAGAGGCCCCCAGAG
>JALWTH010000067.1 GCA_027082975.1 Paracoccaceae bacterium
CCGCCGCGCAGCGGCCGGGGCCGGGGCGGCGGGGCGGGCACCGATCCGGTGAAAAAGCTGCTTGCCTCCCTGCAGCAGGAGATCGACCTGCTTCGCACCCTCGACCCGCTCGAGCGCGAGATGATCAAGCACCGCGAGGCGCTCAAGGGGGCGACCGAGGCCGAGCGCAAGGCGGTGCACGACCTGATCCAGGAGCGGCTGGCCGAACAGGACGTGCTGGCCGAGCGCGAACTTCTCACCGGCACCATGTATGACGCCTTCGACCGGATGATCATCCAGGGCGAGAGCTTTGCCGACGTGATGGACAGCGTGCGCGTGGCGATCGAGCGCGCCGCCCTTCAGGCGCTTCTGCTGGGCGAGGGGCCGCTTGCGCGGCTGTTCGGCATGCAGGCATCTGGCGGGCTGCTGGGCATTTTCGCGAGCGCCATCCTCCCGGGTGCGGCAACCGGCGGCCTGATCACCGGCCCGGGCAGCGGCACCTCGGACCAGGTGCCGGTGATGCTTTCGTCCGGCGAGTTCGTCATGACCGCCGAGGCAACCAGACGCCACCGCCACCTGCTCGAGGCAATGAACGCGGGCACGCCCCCGCGCGCGCTTGCCGCTGGCGGCCCGGTGGCCCTGCCGCCCCGGCTTGCGGCGCGGCCCACAACAGTCGTGCGGCCTGCCGGCGGGCGCGAGGCCACGGTGATCAACCATTTTCACATCACCACCCCCGACGCGCGTTCCTTTGCGAACAACCGGGTTGCCGTGGCCCGAGGCGCTGCGCGGATCCTCGAACAGGCCCGGAGGTATAGCTGATGGCAGCCTTTCTCGATGATGTGATCTTCCCGGTCGAAATCTCGCGCGGCTCTGCCGGCGGGCCGGAATGGAAGGTGGATATCGTGACCCTTGCCTCGGGGCGCGAACAGCGCAACACGCCCTGGGCCGCGCCCCTGCGCAGCTATGATGCCCGCTGGGCGATCCGCGACAAGGACGAGCTCTATCAGATCCTCGAGCTTTATCACATCACCCGCGGCCCGCTTTATGGCTTCCGCATGAAGGACTGGACCGATTTCCAGTCCTGCGCGCCGTCGGCCAGCCCCGCCGCCACCGACCAGAGCCTGGGCACCGGCGACGGCACAACCACCACCTTCGAGCTCAACAAGACCTATACGGTGGGCAGCCACAGCCATACGCGGCGCATCACCAAGCCCTATGGCACCCTGCTGATCGCGGTGGACGGCACCGCCACCGCCACCGGCTGGAGCGCCGACATGAATGCCGGCACCGTCACCTTTTCCACAGCACCGGCCAGTGGTGCGCAGCTCACATGGGGCGGCAGCTTCCATGTGCCGGTGCGCTTTGACGGCAAGCTCGACCAGACCGCGCTTCGCGGCGAATACGGCGACATCCCCTCGATCCCGCTCAGGGAGCTGAAGCTGTGAAGACCCTTTCATCGGCATTTCAAACCCACCTTGACAGCGGCGCCACCACGCTGGCCACCTGCTGGCGCATCACCCGCCAGGACGGGCAGGTGTTCGGCTTTACCGATCACGACTTCGCTCTCACCTTCGATGGCACATCGTTTGCGGCGGAAACCGGCCTCTCGCCCGCCGATCTCACCAACGCGGCCGATCTGTCGGTGGACGCGCAGGAATGCGAAGGCGTGCTCGACGCCAGCACCATTACCGAGGCCGACCTGCTCGATGGGCTCTGGGACGGCGCCCTGGTCGAGATCTGGCGCGTCAACTGGGCCGATACCAGCCAGCGGGTGCTGCTGCGCCGGGGCACGATCGGCGAGGTGCGCCGCGGCCCGCTGGCCTTCGTGGCCGAGATGCGCTCGCTCGCCCATGTGCTGAACCAGACCGGCGGTCGCTCGTTCCAATATGCCTGCGATGCAGCCCTTGGCGATGCGCGCTGTGGTGTGGATCTGAGCCTTTCGACCTGGAAGGGCACCGGCAGCGTGACCAGCGTGATCCGGGATCGGGTGTTCGTCGCCTCCGGCCTGTCGGGCTTTGCCGATGGCTTCTTCTCGGCCGGGGTGCTGAGCTGGACCAGCGGCGCCAATGCCGGCCGCCGGGCCGAGGTGGTGCGCCATGTGCAGGCGTCCGGCAGCGACGAGATCACCCTGCTCGCCGCCCCGATCCAGGGGATCAGCGCCGCTGATGCCTTCACCATCACCGCCGGCTGCGACAAGAGCGCCAGCACCTGCGCGAACAAGTTTGCCAATATCGACAACTTCCGGGGCTTCCCGGACATCCCCGGCAATGACACGATCTTCCGCTTTGCCCGCCAGCGCAATGCCAATGACGGAGCAGTGCTGTGAGGCGGGCGGCCGATCCCGGGCAGGTGATTGCCGCCGCGCGGGCGTGGATCGGCACGCCCTATCACGACCAGGCCTCGCTCAAGGGCGTGGGCTGCGATTGCCTCGGCCTCGTGCGCGGGGTCTGGCGCGAGGTGGTCGGCGCCGAGCCCGTCTCCCTGCCGCCCTACTCGCGCGCCTGGGACGAGGTCGCCCCGCGCGACCGGATGCTGGAAGCGGCGCGCGCCTGCATGATCGCTGCCGATCCCTCCCCCGGCGCGGTGCTGGTGTTTCGCATGCGGCCCCGGGCGGCGGCCAAGCATATGGCGATCCTGACCGATGCAGAGAGCTTCATCCATTCCTATGAGCGCCTCGGCGTGGTCGAACAGCCCTTCACCCGCAGCTGGGCGCGCAAGCTCGCGGGAGCCTTCCTGATGCCGGCCAGTTGGCCGGAAGGGGGGCGCTGATGGCAACCCTCGTGCTCGGGCTGGCCGGTCAGGCCATCGGTGCTTCGATCGGCGGCGGGATCCTCGGTGTTTCGGCCGCTACCATCGGCGGGCTGATCGGCCCCGGGCAGCACAGCGAAGGCCCGCGCCTGGAAAGCCTCAAGATCACCACCTCCACCGAAGGCATTGCCATCCCGCGCATCTTCGGGCGGATGCGTGTGGGCGGCAATATCATCTGGGCCACCGATTTCACCGAACACGTGAACACCGAGGGCGGCAAGGGGCTGGGCTCGAAGAACACCTCCACCACCTATACCTATTCGGCATCCTTTGCCGTGGCGCTGTGCGAAGGCGAGATCACCGGCATCGGCCGCATCTGGGCCGATGGCGAACTGCTGGACACGAGCTCGATCACCTGGCGCTGGTATCCTGGCAGCGAGACCCAGAGCGCCGATACCTTCATCGCCACCGTGAATGGCTCCAATCCGACGCCTGCCTATCGCGGCACCGCTTACGTGGTATTCGAGGATCTGCCGCTGGCGGATTTCGGCAACCGGATCCCGCAGCTCACCTTCGAGGTGTTTCGCCCACTCGATGACAACGATACCGCCGAGGGCGCGATCAAGGCGGTGACGATGATCCCTGGCGCGGGGGAGTTCGTCTATGCCACCGAGCCGGTCACGCGCGGCGGATCGTCTTCCTCCGGCAGCTGGCCTTCCGGCACATCCGGCGCGATGTCCGACGGCTCGACGGTGGCCAGCGAGAATGTCCACGCCGAGACCGATCGCGCCGACATGCTGGTCTCTCTCGACCGCCTCGAGGCGCTGGTGCCCTCGGTCGAGAGCGTGAGCCTGGTGGTGAGCTGGTTCGGCAATGACCTGCGCTGCGGCGATTGCCTGATCAAGCCCGGCGTGGAGGCCGCCTCCAAGACCACCAGCCCGCTCACCTGGACGGTCGATGGCGTCGACCGCGCCGGCGCACATCAGATCTCGACCGACAGCAGCGGCAACCCGGTCTTCGGCGGCACGCCCGATGACGCCAGCGTGGTGCAGGCGATCAAGGAGATCAAGGCGCGCGGGCTGCGCGTCACCTTCTATCCGTTCATCCTGATGGACGTGCCCGAGGGCAACACGCTGCCAAACCCCTACAGCGACAATGCCGCCACCGCCGGCCAGCCCAAGCTGCCCTGGCGCGGGCGCATCACCTGCTCGCCGGCGGCAGGCTATGTCGGCACCGTCGACAAGACGGCAACGGCCGCGAGCCAGGTCTCGTCCTTTTTCGGCAATGCGGATGCGGCCGACTTCACCGTCTCCGGCGAGACCGTCAGCTGGTCGGGTGGCACCGATTGGGGCTATCGGCGGATGATCCTGCACTACGCCCACCTGTGCGCGGCAGCGGGGGGCGTCGACAGCTTCCTGATCGGCTCCGAGCTGGTCGGGCTCACCACGGTGCGCGAGGATGCCTCGACCTATCCCACCGTGGCCGCGCTGAAACAGCTGGCGGCGGATGTGAGCGCCATTCTCGGTGCCGGCACCGAGGTCGGCTATGCGGCCGACTGGTCCGAGTATTTCGGCCACCAGCCCGCCGATGGCTCGGGCGACGTGTTCTTTCACCTCGATGCGCTCTGGGCCGACAGCAATATCGACTTCGTCGGCATCGACAATTACCTGCCGCTTTCCGACTGGCGCGACGGCTTTGACCACCTCGACGCTCAGGCCGGATACAGGGCGGTGCATGACCGCGCCTATCTGCAGGCCAATATCGAGGGCGGCGAGCGCTTCGACTGGTATTACGCCTCCGATGCCGACCGCGCGAGCCAGACCCGCACCACGATCAGCGACGGGGCCTATTCCAAGCCCTGGGTGTATCGCCCCAAGGATATCCGCTCCTGGTGGCTGAGCCAGCATTACGACCGCCCCGCCGGCGTGGAGGCCGCCAGCCCCACCGCCTGGGCGCCGCAGTCAAAGCCGATCCGCTTCACCGAGTTCGGCTGTCCTGCCATCGACCGGGGCACCAACCAGCCCAACGTGTTCTACGACCCGAAATCTTCGGAAAGCGCCCTGCCGCATTTCTCGCGCGGCTGGCGCGACGACGCGATCCAGCGGGCTTACCTCGAAGCGGTGGCGCTCTATTGGGCCGACGCCAGCAACAACCCGACCTCTTCGGTCTATGGCGGCCCGATGGTGGACATGAGCGAGAGCGCCGCCTGGACCTGGGATGCCCGCCCGCACCCGTTCTTCCCGGCCCTCGATGACGTCTGGGCCGATGCCGCCAACTGGCAATACGGCCACTGGCTCACCGGCCGCCTCGGCGCGGTCTCGCTCGCCGCCCTCGTGCGCCATCTGTGCATCGCCGCCGGCATGAGCAGCAGCGAAGTGGATACAAGCGGCCTTTACGGCGCTGTTGAAGGCTATGTAATCACCAGCTTGCAGGCCCCGCGTGCGGCGATTGAGGAACTCGCCCGCTTCTTCGCTTTCGACATGGCCGAGATCGAGGGCAAGCTGGTCTTTTCCATGCGCGGCGGCGGGGCATCCCGAACCTTCGCCGAAGCCGACCTGCTGCGTGGCGAGGACGAGCGGCGCAGTTTCGAACTGGGGCGCGCACAGGAGAACGAACTGCCCGAGGCCCTGAAATGGCAGGTGGTGCGCGCGGACGAGGAATATGATGCGGCACAGGTCGAAGCGCGCCGCCGGATCGTCGCCAGCGCCCGGATCGAAGCCACCTCCCTTCCCTTCGTCGTGGCCCCGGAGGAGGCCGAGCGCCAATGCGTCCGGGCGCTGGCCGAGCGCTGGCTGGAGATGGAAACCGCGCGCTTCGCCCTGCCGCCCAGCGAACTGGCGCTCGATGCGGGCGATGTCATCGGGCTCATCAATGACGGGCGCACACTCACCTATCGCATCACGCGCGTGACCGATGGCGCCGGCCGCCAGGTCGAGGCGGTGCGCCACGAGCGCGAGACCTATGACCTGCCCCCGGGCGCGCCCAGGCCGTCCCGGCCCGACCAACCCACGACCACACCCTCGCCGCTCTTCGGGGTCATGAACCTGCCGCAGCTCAATGGGGAGCATGTGGCGCATCGGCCGATTGCCGCGCTGTGGTCCAGCCCCTGGCCCGGCCTCGAGGAAGTCTGGCGCGGGCCGGATGCAAACGACCTGACCCTGCTCACCACGGCCACGCGGCGCGCCTTCATCGGCACGCTCGCCGCCGATCTGCCCTCCGGGCCGGTGGCGATTTTCGACAATGGCACCGAGATGCTGATCGACCTGTTCGAGGGCAGTGTCGAGAGCGTTTCCGACAGCGCGCTTTTCGCCGGTGCCAACACCTTTGCTGTCGAGATCGCCACCGATCAATGGGAGATCATCCAGGCGGCCAACGCCACCCTGGTTTCCACCGGGCGCTACAAGCTCACCCGCCTGCTGCGCGGCCAGCGCGGCACCGATGCGCTGATGGTCGCCAATGTCAGCGCCGGGGCACGGGTGGTCATGCTCAATGACAACGTGCTGGAACTGCCCACCGATCTCGCCGATGTCGGGCTGACCTTTACCTGGCACGCGCGCCCCAGCGGCGCCGATGCCGCTGGCGGCACCACGCTCAGCCAGACCATCACCGGGCGCGGCCTCGTGCCCTTCGCCCCCGTCTGGCTGGCCGCCGCCCAGGCCAGCGGCTCGAACGACCTGACCCTGAGCTGGATCCGCCGCGACCGAGACCCTTCTGCCGACAGCTGGGACATGGACGTGCCGATGTCGGAAACCACGGAAAGCCAGGGCGCAGACCCATGAACCACGCGTCGCCAGCGCGATCCTCGCGAAATATCAATGGCTTGGGACGCGCCGCACAGGGTGGCCCCCTTTGCAAGCGGACCGAGCCATTGAGATGAAGCGAGGATCGCGCCCTGCGGGGCAGGCGGATTTTCGCCCTGACTGCGTTGCAAGGGCTTGAGATAGCACCCTATCCCTGCGCCCTTGCGCCTGGTCAGAACGAAAATCTGCCTGCCTGGCGGCGCGGGGTTCATGGGTCTACGCCCTACGATCGACATCCTCGATGGAACCACCGTCAAGCGCACGCTGACCAGCACCACTACCAGCGTCACCTATGCCGAAGCCGACCAGATCACCGATTTCGGGTCAGCGCCGCAAACAAGCCTCACCTTCGCGGTCTATCAGATCGGCGCGCTCGGGCGCGGCGACGGGCGCACGGAAACGGTGAGCGTGACATGACCGGACAGCCCGCATTCCTCCTGCGCCGCCAGAAGCTGACCCCGGATCAGCTGATGGCCGCTCAGCGGTTCCGGCAGAACCACAACAGCATGGCGCTGCCCCCGACCATGCGCAAGGTACTTCACCAGGCCTTGATCGAAGGGCAGCCGATCCAGGCCATGGAGCGGCAGAACGGTTGGCCCGCGCGCTCGGCCAAGGCGATCGTCGGCGTGCTGCTCGATGTGCTGGCGGAATGGGAGGATCAGGAAAAGAGCGCGCCCGACCCTGATAATTCCGCCGCCGCCCAGCTCGATCACCTGACCGCAGCCGGCTTTGATCAGGATATCGCCAGGCACATGCGCCTCTTCGGCCTGAATTACGGCGAGGCGCGGCTGCTCGAAACCCTGCGCCGCGCCCCGGGCATGATCCTCAGCCGCGAGGTCCTGCACGCACGCCTCTATGCCCATGATGCCTTCCCGCCCTCGCTGCGGATCATCGATGTGCGCCTCAGTCGGATACGCCAGAAGCTTGCCGGCACCGGCATCGAGATCAGGACCATCCACGGCATGGGCTGGCAACTCGACTGGCCCGATTGGGCCGGAAAGGAAGTGCGCGATGAATGGACCTGCTCAGCCGAAGAGCTGCTCGAATTCGTGGACCAGCCAGAGGCCGACCTGCGCGAAATGGGTTACATGCAGCGCTTCTCCATGTCCCGGATCGAAGCCCGGCTGTTCGATGCGCTGCTCTCGGCCAGGGGGCGCATCCTGAGCAAGGCGTTTCTCGAGCAGCAGTTCTACCCGGACAGTGCCGAGGCCCCGGCGTCCAATGCCATTCATGTCCTGCTCACCAAGATCCGGCAAAAGATCCGGCCCGCAGGCCTCCGCATCGAAAACCGGCGCGGCGAGGGCTGGCGGCTGGTCATCCCCGCGCCGCGCAAATCCGAGCCGCAAGAACCACCGCCCTGAGCGGGCGGCCGGAGGGAAGCTCCCCCTCCGACACGGGGCCTGACCTGGCAGAACGGACCCCGCCGACCTCAACAGCTCAAGGCCGCACCCGTGGCCATCATGGAGCAAAACCATTGCCAAATTCTGAACGCACGCCCGTAAACCCCGTCCGCCCCGCCGCCCCCTGGCTGGGCGGCAAGCGCAATCTCGCCAAGCGCATCACCGCCATCATCGACGCGCAGGATCACCAGACCTATGCCGAGCCCTTCGTCGGCATGGGCGGGATCTTCTTTCGCCGCCGCCTGCGCCCGCGAGCAGTGTCCCACGGGATGGTGTAATTTCCGCCGGCAGCGCGGGCTGAGCGGAGCCTTTGCGTAGCGAAGCGAGGCCCGCGCGGATCGCTTGGCGGCCACGGTTGTTCTTCGGCTAAGGTTTGGTT
>JALWTH010000068.1 GCA_027082975.1 Paracoccaceae bacterium
GTACAGGACCCCCCATGCCCGCGCCCGAACAGGCCCTTGCTCAAAACAGCGAGAAACTCGCCGGTTTCCTTGCACGCTTCGCCGCCGATGGGCTGGCCAACCGCATTGCCGGCGCCGACCGCCCCGGCTCGCTTGGCAGTTTCGAGAATATCTCGCCGGTCGATCAGAGCCGCATCTGCCAGGTCGCCCGCTCCGGGAGCGAGGACGTGGACGCCGCGGCCCGCGCCGCCCAGGCGGCCTTTCCGGCCTGGCGCGACCTGCCCGCCGCCGAGCGCCGCGCGATCCTGCTGCGCATCGCCGAGGGGATCGAGGCCCGGGCCGAGGAAATCGCCCTGTGCGAATGCTGGGATACCGGCCAGGCCCTGCGCTTCATGTCGAAAGCCGCCCTGCGCGGGGCCAGGAATTTCCGCTATTTTGCCGACCAGGCCGAGGCGGCGCGCGACGGCAAGCACCTGAAATCGCCGACCCTGATGAACATCACCACAAGGGTACCGATCGGCCCCGTGGGCGTGATCACCCCCTGGAACACGCCCTTCATGCTTTCGACCTGGAAGATCGCCCCGGCGCTGGCCGCCGGCTGCACCGTCGTGCACAAGCCCGCCGAGGCCTCGCCCCTGACCGCGCGTCTGCTGGTGGAGATCGCCGAACAGGCGGGCCTGCCCCCGGGCGTGCTCAACCTGGTCAATGGCTTCGGCGAAGAGGCCGGCAAGGCCCTGTGCGAGCACCCGATGATCCGCGCCATCTCCTTTGTCGGCGAAAGCCGCACCGGCAGCCTGATCGTCAGGCAGGGGGCCGATACGCTCAAGCGCGTGCATCTGGAGCTCGGCGGCAAGAACCCGGTGATCGTGTTTGACGATGCCGATCTGGACAGGGCGCTGGACGCGGTGATCTTCATGATCTTTTCGATCAACGGCGAGCGCTGCACCTCGTCGTCGCGCCTGCTGGTGCAGGAAAGTATCCGCGCCGATTTCGAGGCCCGCCTGGTCGAGCGGATCGGCAAGATCAGGGTCGGCCACCCGCTGGACCCGGCCACCGAGATCGGCCCGCTGATTTCGCGGGAACATTTCGACAAGGTGACCGCGTATTTCGACATTGCCCGCGCCGAGGGGGCCACCATCGCCGCCGGGGGCACGGCGCTCGAGGGGCCGGGATATTTCGTGCGCCCGACCCTTTTCACCGATGCGACCAACCGGATGCGCATCGCCCGCGAAGAGATCTTCGGCCCGGTGCTGACCTCGATCCCCTTTGCCGGTGAGGAACAGGCGCTGGCGCTGGCCAACGACACGCCCTATGGGCTCGCCGCCTATCTGTGGACCAGCGACCTCACCCGCGCCCTGCGCCTGACCGACCGGCTCGAAGCGGGGATGATCTGGGTCAACAGCCACAATGTCCGCCACCTGCCCACCCCCTTTGGCGGCGTCAAGGCCAGCGGCATCGGCCGCGACGGCGGCGACTGGTCGTTCGAGTTCTACATGGAGCAGAAGCATATCGGCTTTGCCAGCACACCGGCAAAGATCATGCGGCTGGGCGGCGAATGAGAAAAAACCAGGAGGTGCCCCATGGGCGAGATAGTACTAGCGGCGAAATGCACCCATGTGCCGACCATGCTGATGTCCGAGCAGGACGGCCCGCTGAAGGGCAAGCGCCAGGCGGCGATTGACGGGCATCTGGAGATCGCCCGGCGCGCCCGGGCGCTGGGGGCCGATACGGCGGTGATCTGCGACACCCACTGGCTGGTCAATGCCGGCTTCCACATCAATGCCAATGCCCGCTTCCAGGGCCTGTTCACTTCCAACGAATTCCCGCAATTCATCCGCGACATGCCCTTCGCCTATGACGGCAACCCGGCGCTGGGCGACGCCATCGCCGCGGCGGCCTGCGACATGGGCGTGCATACGCTTGCCCATCACCTCGACTCCCTGCCGCTCGAATACGGCACCCTTGTGCCGATGCACTTCATGAGCCGCGAGCATGAGATGCGCGTGATCTCCGTCGCCGCCTGGTGCACGGTGCATGACCACCAGGAAAGCCGCATGGTTGGCGCCGCGATCCGCCAGGCGGTCGAGGCCAGCGACAGCAAGGTGCTTCTGGTTGCCTCCGGCTCGCTCAGCCACAGGATATGGCCCAACAGGGACTACGCCGCCAATAACGGCACCTTTACCATCAGTTCCGAGTTCAACCGGCAGGTGGATCTGCGCGTGCTCGACCTGTGGCAGCGCGGCGAGCACGCCACCTTTCTGAAGATGCTGCCGGAATACGCGGCCCATTGCAGCGGCGAAGGCGCGATGCATGACACTGCCATGCTCTATGGCGCGCTGGGCTGGGACGAATATGGTGGCAAATGCGAGGTGGTGAGCGAATATTTCCCCTCCTCCGGCACCGGGCAGGCCAATGTCGTCTTCCCGCTCTGAAGCCACGCCCGCGATACGCCTTGCCAGCGTCACCGCCGATGGGCAGGCGCTCTATGGGGCGGTCAGCGAGGCGGGCTTTAGCGCCCTCAGCCCCGACTTCCCCCAATGGCCGACCCTGCTCGATGCTTTGCGCGCCGGTGGGCTGGAAGCTCTTGGCAAGGCCGCCCGCGACAGCGCGGTAACGCACGAAGATTTCCGCTACGAAATGGTCCTGCCAAACGCCCCGCGCATCCTCTGCGTGGGGGTGAACTTCCCCGAGCGCAACGCCGAGTACAGGGACGGCAGCGCCCAACCGCGATACATGTCGCTGTTTGTCCGCTTTGCCAGCAGCTTCACCGGCCACGGGCAAAGCCTGATCCGCCCGCCCGAGAGCCACAGGCTCGACTACGAGGGCGAAGTGGCCATCGTCATCGGCAAGGCAGGCCGGCGCATTGCCGAGGCTGACGCTTACGACCACATCGCCGCCCTGACCCTGTGCAACGAAGGCACGATCCGCGACTGGGTGCGCCACGCCAAATTCAACGTCACCCAGGGCAAGAACTGGGACCGCTCCGGCGCCCTCGGCCCGTGGCTGGTGCCGTTTCACGACCCCGGCCAGCTGGATGCGGCGCGCCTCACCACCCGGGTCAATGGCGAGCTGCGCCAGGACGACCTGCTGGCGCGGATGCTGTTTCCGGTCCGCCGCCAGATCGCCTATATCTCGACCTTCATGGCGCTCGTCCCGGGCGATGTCATCATCACCGGCACCCCCGCCGGCGCCGGCGCGCGGCGCGACCCGCCCGTGTACCTGGCTCCCGGCGATGTGGTCGAGGTCAGCGTCGAGGGGATAGGCACCCTGCGCAACGGCGTCGAGGACGAGGCGCCATGACCCCCGAGGAGCATGAAAATGCCGCCGCCGCCCTCCTGCAGGCCGAGGCAACGGGCCGCCAGATCGGCCTGCTCAGCCTGCGCTATCCGCGGATGGACATGGACGACGCCTATGCGGTGCAGGCGGCTTTTGTCCGCGGCAAGATTGCCCGGGGCCGCAAGGTGATCGGCTGGAAGATCGGCCTGACCTCGCGTGCCATGCAGCAGGCGCTGGGCATCGACACCCCCGACAGCGGGGTGCTGCTCGACGACATGCTGTTTGCCAGCGGCGCCACCGTGCCCGCCGGGCGCTTCATCGCGCCGCGCATCGAATGCGAAATCGCCTTTGTCATGGGCGCGGCTCTGGCCGGTGAGAGTGTCAGCCGCGACGACGTGCTGGCGGCAACCGATCACGTGGCCCCGGCAATCGAGATCCTCGATACCCGCATCCTGCGCCAAGACCCGGCCAGCGGCACTAGCCGCAATGTACTGGACACGATCAGCGACAACGCCGCCAATGCCGGCATCGTCCTGGGGGAGGAGCGTCACGCGCCCGATGCCTTCGACCTGCGCCGGGTCGGGGTCGTGGCAATGCGCAATGGCGTGGTCGAAGAGACCGGCCTGGGTGCCGGCGTGCTCAATGACCCGGCCGAAAGCGTCGCCTGGCTGGCCCATCGCCTGGCGCGGTATGGCCAGCGGATCGGGCCGGGGCAGGTGGTGCTTTCGGGTAGCTTCATCCGCCCGGTCGAATGCCCGCCCGGCAGCAGGATATGCGCGGATTTCGCCACCTTTGGCAGGCTGGACATCGCTTTTGTCTGAGCTTTTGCCTGGATTTGCCAATGCTGATTATGGCAGAGGCTCGGGAGCGATGGTCTGCAAATTAGCACTTGACAGGGTTTTCGATCCGGATTCCGGCTTTCACCGGAAAACCGGAAAACCGGAAAACCGGAAAACCGGAAAACCGGAAAACCGGAAAACCGGAAAACCGGAAAACCGGAAAACCGGAAAACCGGAAAACCGTGTCAAGCACAAACGCCCCCCCTGCCGACTTTTCCGCGGCCCCCGGGGCACAAAGAGCCGTCCCGTCAGGCCAACTTCCGGCAGACGGACATGCAAGGCCGGTAACGGGACAGAGCCCGATTGTCCTCTACCAGATGCTGGCCCGCTCGGTGCGCGAAATCCAGTGGATCGCCAGATTGACGCTCAGCGAAAGCGCGATCAGGATCAGCCCCAGCCCCATGGCAAAGGCGAAGTTCCCCTTGCCCGTTTCCAGCGCGATCGCGGTGGTCAGCACGCGGGTCACATGGTCGATATTGCCGCCCACGATCATGATCGCCCCGACCTCGCCAATGCCCCGACCAAAGCCCGCCAGCGCCGCCGTGAGCAGCGCCCGGCGCCCGTCCCACAGGATCGCGGCGATGCGCTGGGCGCGGCTGGCATTCATCGACAGCAGCAGGTCGTGATACTCGGCCCAGAGGTCGCGCATGGTCTGGTGCGCGATGGAGGCGATCAGCGGCGTGATGATGATCACCTGGGCGATGATCATCGCGGTGGGGGTGAACAGCAGCCCCAGCACGCCAAAAGGCCCCGAGCGCGACAGCAGCATGTAGACCGCAAGCCCCACCACCACCGGCGGCAGGCCCATCAGGGCATTCAGGAGCGCGATGGCGAAGCGGCGGGCGCGAAAGCGCTTGATCACCAGCCAGGCGCCCAGCGGCAGGCCGATCGCCGAGGCGATGACGACCGCGCTGAGCGTGACCCGGAGCGAGAGAAAGACGATCTCGTAAAGGTGCGGGTCAAAGGTGAAAATCAGCTTCCACGCCTGCCACAGCCCTGCTGCCAATCCGTCCATGCGGCCCTCCCTCACCCGCAGGCAACACCATCCGGCGGGCAGAGACAAGGGATTCGGGGGCTTTCAGGCGCCGGATTGCCGGGCAAGGTGGCGGCGGGCGAACTCCATGAACACCCGGATCACCCGCAGATCGGCGCGCGCGGCCAGGTGGATCAGGCTTTCGTTCATGCTCATCCGGCAATCGCTGATCGGGATCGCGACCAGGCGCGGATCGTGGCCGAACTCGGCCTGCGAGACAAAGCCGATCCCGGCCCCGGACGCGACGATCTCGCGCACCGCCTCGCGCCCCTCGGCCTCGATCGCCGGGGCGAGGCGGAGGCCCAGCCGCGCGGCTTCGGCCTCGAGCTTGGCGCGGGTGCGCGAACCCCTTTCGCGCAGGACCAGCGGATAGCGCAGAAGCGCGGCCAGCGGGCGCGGGGCGCCTTCGCCCACCAGCGCGCGCGCGCCAAAGGCGACAATCGGGCTCGCGCCAAGCTCCAGCACCTGCATTTCGCGACCGAAATCCCGGCTGCCGGCAAGGCCGATCTCGGCTTCATAGGCGGTGAGGGCGGCGACCACCGCTTCGCTGTTGCCGCTCCGAAGGTGCAGCGAAATGGTGGGGTAGCGGGCGCGAAAGGCGGCCAGCAGGCCGGTCAGGTGATGGGCCGAATCGACCATCAGCCGCAGCCTGCCCGCCGGCACCACGCGGGATTCGCTCAGAAGCTCTCCGATCTCGCTTTCGGTCTCGAAATAGCGTTCGGTCAGGCGAAACAGGCGCCGCCCGGCCTCGCTCAGGCGCACATGGCGGCCTTCGCGGTGGAACAGCCGCACATCATGCGCCCGCTCCAGTCCGCGCACCTGCTCGGAAATGGCGGGCTGGGAGACCGAGAGCGCCTCGGCGGCGCGCGAAAAGCTGCCCAGCAGGGCGACGTGGTGAAAGGCTCTCAGCTGGGCGTGACGCATGGCTTTATAAGGATGGCTTATATTATTGGCAGTTTTATTGATTTTACATATGTTTTGGGATCGGTCAAACCGGATCCGAAAGCACCAGAGGCCGCCATGACCCACCCGATCCAACCCCCGCGCCTGGGCGAGCCGTATCTGCTCACCCCCGGCCCGCTCACCACCGCTTATACCACCAAGGCCGCCATGCTGCGTGACTGGGGCAGCTGGGACAGCGACTTTCGCGCCATGACCGCCGATCTGCGCGCGCGTCTCACCGCCATGCTGGGCGCGGGGGGCGAGGCCTGTGACTGCGTGCCGATGCAGGGCTCGGGCACCTTCGCGGTCGAGGCGATGCTGGGCAGTTTCGTGCCGCGCGAGGGCCATGCGCTGGTGCTCGCCAACGGCGCCTATGGCCAGCGCGCGGCCGAAACGCTGAGCTATCTGGGCCGGCGCCACAGGCTTCTGGACAAGGGCGATTACCTGCCGCCGCGCGGCGCGGAAGTGGCGGAAATCCTTGCCGAAAACCCGGACATCACCCATGTGGTGGCGATCCATTGCGAGACCTCTTCGGGCATCCTCAACCCGCTCGCAGAAATCGCCGAGGCGGTGGCGCGCGCCGGGCGAAAGCTGCTGATCGACGCCATGTCCTCCTTTGGCGCGGTGCCGGTCGCGCCCGCCGAAATACCGTTCGAAGCGCTGGTCTCCTCGGCCAACAAGTGCATCGAGGGGGTGCCGGGCTTCGGCTTCGTGCTGGCACGCAAGGAGGCGCTGGAGGAAGCCGCCGGCAACAGCCATTCGCTGAGCCTCGATCTCCATGCCCAATGGGCGCATATGGAGGCGACCGGCCAGTGGCGCTTCACCCCGCCGACCCATGCGGTGGCGGCCTTTCTCGAAGCGCTCCGCCTGCACGAGGCCGAAGGCGGCGTCACCGGGCGCGGCGCGCGCTACGCCGAAAATCGCGATGTGCTGGTGGCCGGGATGCGCGCGCTGGGCTTCGAGACCCTGCTTGCGGATCGCTGGCAGAGCCCGATCATCACCACCTTTTTCTGCCCCGCCGATCCGGCCTTTTCCTTCCCCGCCTTTTACGAGGCGATGAAGGCGCGCGGCTTCATCATCTATCCGGGCAAGCTCACCGTGGTCGAGAGCTTTCGCCTCGGCCATATCGGGCAGGTGGATGCCGAGGTGATGCGCGCGGTGGTGCGCGCCGCCGGGGAAGCGCTGGCGGAAATGGGCGTCACCAGCGCCGCGCCCCCCGCCGCCGCGCTCGAACACCGCGCCCGGCTGACCGACTGACTGACAACGCGAAAGGAAACCCCATGCAGACTTCTCCCTATACCTATGAGCGCCAGTATCGCGGCAAGGTGCAGGCCGTGATCCTCGACTGGTCCGGCACCCTGGCCGATGCCTATGTGATCGCCCCGGCGGTGGTGTTCGTCGAGGTGTTCGAGAAACAGGGCGTGCCGATCACCATGGAGGAGGCGCGCGGGCCGATGGGGCTGCGCAAGGATCTGCACATCAAGGCGCTGACCGAAGACCCGGCGATCCGCGCGCGCTGGGAGGAAGCGAAGGGCCGCGCGCCCGACCAGTCGGACGTGGACGCGATGTTTGCCGATTTCGTGCCCGCGCAGCTCGACTGCCTCAAGAAATACACCACCCTGCTGCCGGGCATCCGCGAGGCCATGACCGGGCTTCAGGCGCAGGGGATCAAGCTCGGCGCCTCCACCGGCTTTACCCGCGCCATGGTGGATATCCTCAATGCGGATGCGATCCGCCAGGGGCTCACGCTGGACGCCACCGTGGCCGGCGACGAGGTGATCCACGGCGCCCGGCCCGCCCCGCATATGGTCTATCGCAACATGGACCTGCTGGGGATCAGCGAGATCAGGAGCGTGGTCAAATGCGACGACACCGTGTCGGGCGTGGGCGAGGCGCTCAATGCCGGCTGCTGGGGCGTCGGGCTGGTGCGTTATTCCAACTACATGAATATCAACTCGCTGGAGGAGGCCGAGCGCCTGCCCGAGGCAGAAATCGCCCGGCGCATGGCCCATACCCGCAGGCTGCTGGAGCAGTCGGGCGCCCATTACGTGATCGACTCGCTGGTGGAGCTTCCGGCGGTGATCGAGGACATCAACGCCCGGCTCGCGCGCGGCGAAAAACCCTGATTTCGCCCCGGCCTGCGCCGGGGCGACCCGCTTGGGCCAGCCCCCGGTCATAGCGCGGTCCGGGG
>JALWTH010000069.1 GCA_027082975.1 Paracoccaceae bacterium
CCCCCGCCCCGCGCGGCAGCGGGTCGCGCGCCTGCGCCAGCGCCGCCAGTTCTGCCGCGCCCCGGCCCGCCACCAGCAGCATATGGGCGAGGCGCGGATGCACCGGCAGGCGGGCCATCGCCCGGCCGTGCTCGGTGATGCGCCCCGCGTCGTCCAGCGCCCCGAGCCGGGCCAGAAGCGCGCGCGCCTCGGCCAGAACGCCCGGATTGGGCGGGGTCAGAAAGGCAAGCCCCTGCCCGTCGCCCGCCCCCCATTGGGCAAGCTCCAGCGCCAGCGGGGCGAGGTCGGCCACCTCGATCTCGGCCGGCGGGAAGGGTGCCAGCGCCCCCTCCTGCCCGCGCGTCCAGAGCCGGTAGCACAGGCCCGGCGCCACCCGCCCGGCGCGCCCGCGCCGCTGCGCGGCTTCGGCCTTCGAGACCCTTTCGGTCACCAGCCGGGCCATGCCGTTTGCCGGATCGAATCGCGCCCGGCGCGCAAGCCCCGCATCCACCACCACCCGCACCCCGGGGATGGTCAGCGAGGTCTCGGCGATCGCGGTCGCCAGCACCACCCGGCGCCGCCCCGGCGCGGCGGGGCGCAGGGCGGCGCGCTGGGCCCTGAAATCGAGCGCGCCATAGAGCGGCAGGGCCTCAATGCCCTCCGGCAGGGCCGGGGCGAGGGCGGCCAGCGCGCGCCTTATCTCGCCTTCGCCGGGCAGGAATACCAGCACGTCGCCTTCGCTATCGCCCAGCGCGGCGAGGACCGTCTCGGCCACCAGCGCTTCCAGCCGCGCGCGCTTGTCGGGCGGGCGTTCGAGCCAGCGGGTCTCCACCGCGAAGCTGCGCCCCTCGGAGACCACCACCGGCGCGCCCTCCATGAGTGCGGCCACCGGCTGGGCGTCGAGCGTGGCCGACATCACCAGCAGGCGCAGGTCTTCGCGCAGCGCCCCGCGTGCCTCCCAGCACAGCGCCAGGCCGAGGTCGGCGTTGAGGGAGCGCTCGTGGAATTCGTCGAAGATCACCGCGCCCACGCCTTCCAGCGAAGGATCGCTCTGCACCATGCGGGTGAGGATGCCCTCGGTCACCACCTCGATCCGCGTGGCCCGGCTCACCCGCGCCTCGCCCCGGATGCGATAGCCGACCCGCTCGCCCACCGCCTCGCCGAGGCTCTCGGCCATGCGCGCGGCCGCTGCCCGCGCGGCCAGGCGGCGCGGCTCCAGCATCACGATCCGGCCCGCGCCGGTGAGCCCCGCCTGCATCATCGCCAGCGGCACCCGGGTGGTCTTGCCGGCGCCGGGCGGGGCCATCAGCACCGCGCGCCCCTCGGCGGCAAGCGCTTCGCACAGCGCGGGCAGCACGGCGTCGATCGGCAAGGCGTCTGGCGTGGTCATGGGGCGTTTATCCGGCAGTTTGTGCAGATTGGCCAGAGGCGGCCGGATGCCGGGCTGGACAAGGCGCGGCTTTGCGGCCATGAACCGCAGGGCAGAAAGGGGCCGTGACAGATGGATATCGAAGCGCTGAGCCGCCGTATTCTCGCCGGGGAGCGCCGGGCGCTCGCGCGCGCCATTACCCTGGCCGAAAGCGCGCGCGAAGACCACCGCGCCCAGGCCGAAGCGCTGCTCGCGCGCCTTGCCGGCTCCGGGCGCGAGGCGCTGAGGATCGGCCTTTCGGGCACGCCCGGCGTGGGCAAATCCACCTTCATCGAGGCGCTGGGCCTGCACCTGACCGGCCGGGGAAGCCGGGTGGCGGTGCTGGCGGTGGACCCGTCCTCGGCCCGCTCCGGCGGCTCCATTCTGGGCGACAAGACCCGCATGGGCCGGCTTGCGCGCGAGGAAAGCGCCTTCATCCGCCCCTCGCCCGCCGGCAGCCAGCTTGGCGGGGTCGCCCGGCGCACCCGCGATGCGGTGGCGCTGTGCGAGGCGGCGGGCTTTGACGTGGTGATCGTCGAGACCGTGGGCGTGGGCCAATCGGAAACCGCGGTGGCTCAGATGACCGACCTGTTCCTGCTGCTGCTGGCCCCTGCCGGGGGCGACGAGCTTCAGGGCGTCAAGCGCGGGATCATGGAGATCGCCGACATGATCCTGGTCAACAAGGCCGATGGCGAACTCAAAGCCGCCGCCGAACGCACCCGCACCGATTATGCCAGCGCGCTGAAGCTGATGCGCCGGCGGCCGCAGGATGCGGAGGGCTATCCGCTGGCGCTCTCTGTTTCGGCCCTCACCGGGGCGGGGCTCGAAGAGGCGGTGCAGCGCATGGAGGCGCTGGCCGAATGGCGCCGGGCGCGGGGCTTCTGGCAGGCGCGGCGCGAGGAGCAGGCGCGCCACTGGTTCGAGGAAGAGCTGCGCGCCGGGCTGGCGGCGCTGCTGGAAGCGCCGGAAATCGCGGCCGAGATCGAGCGCCTCGGCGCGGCGGTGGCGCGCGGCGAGCGCCCGCCGGGGGCAGCGGCGCGCGCGGTGCTGGCGCGGCTCGGCGTGAAGTGAGCGCGACCACGGGCGGCCGACTGCGGCCAGGCGCGGCCACGGGCGGCCAGCCCCTTGCGGCCCCCCGCCCGCCTGCGCTATGGAGCGCGTCAGGAGCGAAACAGCGGAGGCAGCCATGGCAGGCCACTCGAAATGGGCGAATATCCAGCACCGCAAGGGGCGCCAGGACGCGGCGCGCTCCAAGCTGTTTTCCAAGCTCGCCAAGGAGATCACCGTGGCCGCCAAGATGGGCGACCCGGACCCGGACAAGAACCCGCGCCTGCGCCTCGCGGTCAAGGAAGCGCGCTCCAACTCGGTGCCCAAGGACGTGATCCAGCGCGCGATCAACAAGAGCCAGGCCGGCGACAGCGCCGATTACGAGGAGATCCGCTACGAGGGCTACGGCCCCGGGGGCGTGGCGGTGATCGTCGAGGCGCTGACCGACAACCGCAACCGCACCGCCTCCACGGTGCGCTCCACCTTTACCAAGCATGGCGGCAATCTGGGCGAGACCGGCTCGGTCGGCTTCATGTTCGAGCGCAAGGGCGAGATCCTCTATCCACTCTCGGCGGGGGATCTGGAGACGGTGTTCGAAGCTGCGCTGGAAGCGGGCGCGGAGGATGTGGAGGATACCGAGGAGGGCTATGTGATCCTCACCGCCGATACCGACCTCGCCGCCGTGGCCGGGGCGCTGGAGGAGAGCCTGGGCGAGGCCGAGACCGCCAAGCTGGTCTGGCGGCCCAACATGACCACCGAGCTTGACCTCGAAGGGATGCAGAAGCTGATGAAGCTGATCGCCGCGCTCGAGGATGACGACGACGTGCAGCGGGTCACCACCAATTTCGAAGCCTCCGACGAGGTGCTGGCGCAGCTCTGAGGAAGCCCTGCCACGCTATGGGTTGCTGGCGGGTGCAGGTGCCGCTCTGCGGCGATTCGAGGCCTCCGGCGGGGATATTTTCGAACAGAAGAAGCGGGCGGCGGCTGACGGACGGGCGGGGCCGTGCGGTCAGGCCTTGCCGGCATGTTCGTCGATGAAGTCGAGCACCAGCGGGCGGATGTTTTCGCGCCAGGAGCGGCCGGCGAAGATGCCGTAATGGCCCGCGCCGGGCTCCAGGTGGCTGGCCTTTTTCTCCGGGGCGAGCCCGGTGCACAGGTCGAGCGCGGCGACGCATTGGCCGGGGGCGGAGATGTCGTCCCTGGCGCCCTCGACAATCTTGATCGCGACATCGGTGATGGCGCCGATATCGACCGGCTTGCCCCTGAGGGTGAAGCGGTTGTCGGCGATTTCGCGGCCCTTGAAGATGCGCTCGACGGTGGAGAGGTAGAATTCGGCGGTCATGTCCATCACCGCGAGGTATTCGTCGTAGAAGCGGTTATGCCTGTCGTGCTCGCTCGCTTCGCCCATCGAGGCCGCAAGTATCTGATCGGCAAAGGCTTTTGCGTGGCGCTCGCCATTCATCGCCATGAAGGAGGCCAGTTGCAGAAGCCCCGGATAGACCAGCCGGCCGACGCCGGGATACTTGAATCCGACGCGCTGGATCGCCAGTTCCTCGAGCTGGCCCATGGTGACGCGGGCGCCGAAATCGGTGACTTCGGTGGGTGCTGCGTCCGGGTCGATCGGCCCGCCGATCAGGGTCAGGGTGCGGGGCTGGGAGGCGGGCTCCGTCTCGGCCAGGTGAGCGGTGGCCGCCAGCGCCAGCGGCGCGGGCTGGCAGACCGCGACCACGTTGATCTCCGGGCCCAGCTGGCGGATGAAATCGACCAGGTAGAGGGTGTAATCCTCGATGTCGAACCTGCCCTCGGATACCGGGATGTCGCGGGCATTGTGCCAGTCGGTGATATAGACCTCGGCATCGGGCAGGAGGCTTGCCACGGTCGAGCGCAAGAGCGTGGCGTAATGGCCGGACATGGGGGCGACCAGCAGCACCTTGCGCGGCTTTTCGGGCCGACCGATGACGTGGAAGTGGATCAGGTCGCCAAAGGGGCGCTCAGCGAGCCTGTCGATACGCACCAGGTGGTCGCGTCCGTCCTCGCAGGTGATCGAGGGGATGTTCCAGTCGGGCTTGGCGGCCATGCGGGCGAAGCTGTGCTCGGTCACTTCGCCCCAGGCGGCCATGAGCCGGAAGGCGGGCGAGGGGATCATGCTCACCATCGGCGAAGAGGCAAAGGCATGGGCGGTGGCGCCCAGCCACTGGTTGGCCCCGCGCATCGCTTCCATCAGGTCGTAGGTGGCCATGTAGCGCATGTCTGTTTCTGCCTCGCCGGTCTGTTCTCGGGCCGCAACATTGGCTATGCTGCGACTGCACAGAACCTAGTGTGGATGGCGCGCGATGACAATGGACGAAGGCGAAAAGGACGCAGGCGCGGGCGGAGAGGGGGCGCCGCTTGTGGAGAATCTCGCCCGCATCGAGGCGCTTTCGGCCCGTCTGGTGGCCGCGCTCGGCCGGCGCCGGCCGATCCGGGCCAGCCTGCAGACGCCGGGGCCGGAGCTTTGGGCGCGGGCGGCGGGCGCCTGGATGAACACGCTCGCGCGCGACCCGGCCCGGCTGATGCAGGACCAGCTTGCCTTCTGGGCCGACTGGCTGCGCCACGCGGCCGAGAGCGGGGACGGCCGGGGGGCTGAAGGGCTGGCGGAGCTGCCGCTCTACCGCGTGGCGCGCGCCCAGTTTCTCGCCGCGCGCGATGCCACCGAGCGGGCGCTGGGCGAGCTTGAGGGGCTTGACGAGCGGGAGCGCGAGCGGGTCGGATTCTTTGCCCGGCAGATGCTGGATCTGATGGCGCCGCAGAATTATCTGGCCACCAACCCCGAGGCGCTCAGCCGCGCGGTCGAGACCGAGGGCCAGTCGCTGATCGCCGGGCTCGAGAACATGGTGCGCGATCTCGAGGCCCATCGGGGCGAGCTTCTGCCCACCCTTTCCGACCCGGAGGCCTTCGAGGTGGGCGGCAATCTCGCCATCAGCCCCGGCGCGGTGGTCTTTCGCAACCGGATGATGGAAATCATCCAGTACGAGGCCCTGACCGAGCAGGTCCACGCCACCCCGCTGGTGCTGTTTCCGCCCTGGATAAACAAGTTCTACATCCTTGATCTCAGGGAGAAAAACAGCCTCGTCAGGTGGATCACCGAGCAGGGCTTCACGCTGTTCGTGGTGTCCTGGGCGAACCCGGACGAGCGCTATCGCGACGTGGGTATCGACACCTATATCGAGGAGGGTTTCCTGACCGCGATCCGCGAGGTCAGGCGCCTGTGCGGGGTGAAGAAGGTCAATGTCGCCGGCTATTGCATCGGCGGCACCACGCTTTCGCTGACGCTGGCGCTGATGGCCCGGCGCGGGGATGAGTCGGTGAAGTCCGCCACCTTTTTCACCACGCTCACGGATTTCTCCGACCCGGGCGAGGTGGGGGTGTTTCTCGAAGACGATTTCCTGGACGGGATCGAGGCCGAATGCGCCGAGACCGGCTATCTCGACCGGCTGTTCATGGCGCGGACCTTTTCCTTTCTGCGCGCGCGCGATCTGGTCTACGGCCCGGCGGTGCGCAGCTATCTGATGGGCGAGGCGCCGCCGGCCTTTGACCTTCTGTACTGGAACGGCGACGGCACCAACCTGCCCGGGCGCATGGCGGTCGAGTATCTGCGCTGGCTGTGCCAGCAGGACCTGTTCGCCACCGAGGGCCTGCCGCTGATGGGCGAGACGCTGCACCTTCGCGACATCGCCCTGCCGCTCTGCTCGGTCGCCTGCGAGAGCGACCATATCGCGCCGTGGAAGTCGGTCTGGCGCGGGGTGCGGGCGATGGGCTCGGCGGACAAGACCTTCATCCTCTCCGAGAGCGGTCATGTGGCCGGGATCGTCAACCCGCCCGCGCGCCGCAAATACGGCCATTATACCAATGCTTCCTGGCCCGACACGCCGGAAGAATGGCAGGCGGGGGCGGATTTCAGCCAAGGCTCCTGGTGGCCGCGCTGGGGCGCGTGGCTGGCCAGGCGCTCCGGGCGCAAGGTGCCGGCGCGTCCGCTGGGCTGTGGCGATGCCTCGCGCATCCTCGCCCCCGCGCCGGGAGAATATGTGATGCGCCCTGCGGGGAGCTGATACCGTCAGGCCAGCGCCGGATTGCGGCTTCCCGAGAGGGGATTCCTGCCCAGACGAGCAGACCGGCAGCAGAAACCCCTTTTATTTCAGCAATGTACCACTTTTCCGGAAAACCGGTTTTCCGGAAAAGTGGAATCTGGCCGGCACTGCCCCGTGCCCGCGCCCGTGCCCGCGCCCGTGCGCTGTGCCCTGTGCCCGTGCGCCCGTGCCCCGTGCCCGCGCCCCGCAATCCGGGCGGAAGCAAACGCCACGACGGCCCTTCGCCTGCCTGGCCGGCCAGCGCATACCGGGCGGAGTGCTGCCTTGGCCGCAGCGCCATATGCCCCAGCCATGCAATATGCCGTAGACGCCGCCTTTCCTGTCGCCTTTGCCCCCTTGGCCCGGCGCGCAAGCGCGCTATACCGGAGCAAAGGCAAGGGAGGCGGCATGTTTCTGTCGGTATTCGACATGTTCAAGGTGGGGGTCGGCCCGTCCTCGTCGCACACGATGGGGCCGATGGTGGCGGGGGGGCGCTTTCTCGACAAGCTGCGCGCCTCGCCTTTCAAGGCCCACGGCCTGCGCGCCAGCCTGCACGGGAGCCTCGCCTTTACCGGCATCGGCCATGCCACCGACCGCGCCACCATCCTCGGCCTCGCGGGCTTCAGCCCCGAGAGCTATGACCGCGAGCGCGCCGATGCGGCGCTGGCCGAGATCAGGGCGCGCAGGCAGGTCGCGCCGGAAGGGCTCGGAGCGCTGCGTTTCGACCCGGCGCGCGATCTGGTCTTCGATTACGACCGCCCCCTGCCGGGCCATGCCAACGGCATGGTGCTGATGGCGACCGACGCCCAGGGCGATGTGGTGCTGCAGGAGACCTATTATTCGATCGGCGGCGGCTTTGTCGTCACCGAGGCCGAGCAGCGGGCCGGGGCGCAGCGCGACCGGCAGGACGCCGCCAGCCACCCCTACCCGTTCGACACTGCCGAAGCGATGCTCGCCATGGCCGCGAAGAGCGGCAGGAGCATCGCCGGGATGAAGCGCCAAAACGAGCTGGTCCACCGCCCGGCCCGGGAGCTCGACCGCGGTCTTGAGCGGATCTGGGAGGTGATGCGCGCCTGTATCGACCGCGGGCTTGGTACCGAGGGCACCCTGCCCGGCGGCCTGTCGGTCAGGCGTCGGGCGGCGGCGATCCACCGCCAGCTTCTGCAAGAGCGCGGGCGCAACCTCGCCGCGCCGCATATGGTCAACGACTGGATCAGCACCTATGCCATGGCGGTCAACGAAGAGAATGCCGCCGGCGGCCAGGTGGTGACCGCGCCCACCAACGGCGCCGCCGGCGTGGTGCCCGCCGTGCTGCGCTACTGGCTCGACCATGTGCCCGGGGCGGCGCGCTCGAAAGTGCCTGACTTCCTGCTCACCGCGGCGGCGATCGGCGGGCTGATCAAGCACAATGCCTCGATTTCCGGCGCCGAGGCGGGCTGCCAGGCCGAGATCGGCAGCGCCGCCGCCATGGCCGCGGCCGGGCTCACCGCGGTCATGGGTGGCAACCCGCGCCAGGTGGAAAACGCCGCCGAAATCGCGCTCGAGCACCACCTGGGGCTGACCTGCGACCCGATCAAGGGGCTGGTGCAGGTGCCCTGCATCGAGCGCAACGGGCTGGGCGCGATCAAGGCGGTGAGCGCGGCTTCGCTGGCGCTGCGCGGCGACGGCAGCCACTTCGTGCCGCTGGATGCCTGCATCCGCACCATGTTCGAGACCGGCCGCGACATGAGCGAGCGCTACAAGGAAACCTCGCTGGGCGGGCTGGCGGTCAACGTGCCCAATTGCTGACAGGCCCCCGGCCGGTTGTCATCGGGCAGGAGGCTCCGCCGGCAAGCCCCCCAGCGCGCGCCCCAGCGCGTCCAGCACCGCGCCCAAAGCCGCCCGCTCCAGCATCAGCACCGTGCCGGGCGCATCGAATGCCAGCCGGACCCGCCCGCGCGCATCCACTTCGTTCGACGTGCCGATCCGCCCGCCCGGGCGCATCTCCAGCCCTTCCAGCGGCCAGACCAGCCCCGCGCCCCGCGCCCGCACCGGCGCCAGCGGAAACAGCGAAAGCCGGCTGCCCGGCGCCAGGGCAAGGCCGATCCGGCGCGGCACATGCAGGCACAGGTCGTGTTCGCCCAAGAGCAGCACCGGCGCGCCTTCGTGGCGCACCAGCGCGTTGAGCGCCGCAAGAGTGTGGTCGATGCGCCCGCCGAGAAAGCCCACGGCGAGGATCAGCGGCGCCGAGACCACGCGCAGCAGCTTGGCGAAATCGGTGCTCTCCTGCTCGCCGATCCGGCAGATCTGCCCGGGCGCGAAGCTGGCGGCCAGGGCCGGGTCGAGCGAATCCATGTCGCCGACGACCAGTTCCGGGCGCAGCCCCCAGCCCAGCGCCCGCGCCGCGCCCCCATCGGCGGCGATCAGCCTCGGCGCGTGGCTTAAGGCTTCTTCAAGGGTTTTGCGGCTACATTCGCCACCGCCGATCACGCTCACCCCGTCGCCGAATTGGAATTTTGTCCCTGCCATGCTATCCATTGTATCGTATTTGGAAACCAGCCACATTCCTGCCGCGAAAATATACCGTATATATCGCGAAATCGTGCAATTTGCCGACTGGTTTCATGGTAAACGCATTCTTGCTGGATCGGGGGAGAAAGCGAGCAGAAAATGGTGAGTCCGAACAAGATCCTTACAGTATCCTATGGCACGTTTTCGTGCACGCTTGAGGGGTTTGACGACCCGTTCTCCACCATGCGTTCGATTGCCGAGTACTTTCGCGACCTCGCCGCCGATGACCGCTATTTCGGGGCCGAGCCGCCCCAGCCCGATGCCGAGATGCTGCACCGGATCGCCGAGCGCGAACTGCGCCGCCCGGTGGAAGCGCGCATCGAGGATAACGGCCTGATCCTGCGCCAGGCAGATACGACCGCAGCCGCCGCCGAAACCGCCGCCGAAACCGCAGCCGAACCGGCCCCGCAGCCCGCCCGGGAGGCGGTCCAAGAGGCCGCCGTGGAAGCCGTGGAAGCCGTGGAAGCCGACGACAAGGCCGCCAGCGCGCCCCGGGAGGCGCAGCAACCGGAAGCCGATGCCCCGCAGCCAAAGGCCCGGCGCTCCAAGGCCGAGCGCAAGGCCCGGCGCCAGGCCAAGCAGGAGAAGAAGAAGCGCAAGCAGCGCCAGGCCGAACAGATGGCCGAACAGCAGGCCGAACAGGCCGCCGCCCGGGCGAAGCGGGAAAGCCGGGCCGAGCCGGCCCGCGCCCCCGAGAGGAAACCCGCCGAGGCGGAGGCCGCGCGCCCGCAGGCGCAGCCCGCCGCCGCCTCCGGGGCGCCCGCCGCGTCCGAGCCGCCCGCCGACTTTTCGCCCGCCGCCCGCCCGGCCGCCGATCTGAGCGATGCCTCCATCGCCGCCAAGCTGATGCGTATCCGCGCCGTGGTGGCGCATGGCGAGGACGGTGCGGAAATCGCCGACGAGAATGACGCGACCGAAGCGGCCCGAGATGAAGATTTCTACGCCGCTATCCGCGATCAGGCGCCCGGCGAAGCCGGAATGCTGGACGAGGATCTGCGCGAAGACCTGACCGAAGAGCTGACAGAAACCGCGGCCGAGCCCGACAGCGCCGCCCCCGCGGGCCAATCGGACGACGCCCTGCTCGACCGGATCGCCGAAGCGGCCGAGTTGCCGGAAGGCCCCGCCGCCGCCCCGGCCGAAGAGGCCTCTGCCGTGGCCGATGAGGCGGAGGCTCGCGAAACGGAGCGCGAAGCGGAACGCGAGGCGGAGGCTGACGATTTCCTCGGCCGGAATGCCTTTGCCGACGATGTCGCAGAAGACGAAAACGAAACCTCCCAGGAGCCGCCCAGGCCCGTTGCCATTGCCCGGGTGATCAAGGTGCGCAAGGCGCAGCCGGCAGCCCGGGGGGGGGCAGATCGGGCGAAGGCCCCGGATGCCCCGAATACCCCGGATGCCCCGGATGCCCCGGAAGCGAATGCGCCGGAGGCAGCCGCCCCCGGCACCGGCACCGACAGCCCCGCCCGGCCCGCGCCGCAGGTCGAAAGCAGCCTTTCCCCCGAGGACGAGGCGGCGCTGATGGCCGAGCTTGCCGAGGTCGAGCGCGAGGCGGCCCGGATGCGCGACACGGAAGAAGCCCGCGAAACGACCGAAGCGAAAGCCGAAGCCGAAGCCAAATCCGCGCCCGGGGCGAATGCCGAAACCGGCGCCAGGCCCCAGCCCCGCACCGCCTTCGACGATGGCGATATCGCCGGAGCCGATGCAATCGACCGCATCCTGGCCGAAACCGACGCCAAGCTGATGAGCGACGAGGCCAGCCAGAAGCGCGCGTCGATCGCCCATCTGCGCGCCGCCGTGCAGGCCAGGCGCGCCGAACAGGGCGACGGAGCCAGGGAGTCCGCCCCGGAGACGGGAGAAAATCCGTATCGCGCAGACCTGATCCAGGCCGTCCAACCCCGCCGCCCGACTTCCGGCGGGGAGAAGCAGAGCCGACGCATGGCGCCGCTGGTCCTCGTCTCCGAACAACGTATCGACGCCAGCAAGGAGGACCCGGCACCGGCCAATCGGGCACCCGTGCGTCCGCGCCGTGTGCTGGCCCATGCCCCGCAAGAGGGCGAAGCGAACCGCCAGGGCGGCCATGTGCGGGAATTCTCGAACTTTCTGACAAGCCAGGAGGTCTCCGGCGCCGAAGAATTGCTCGAAGCCGCTGCCGCGTTCCGCATTTTCGCCCTCGGCCAGGAGACCTTTTCGCGCCCGCAGGTCATGGGGCTGGTGCTCAAATGCGACCAGGGCGCCGAGCTGACCCGCGAAGAGGGGCTGCGCGCCTTTGGCAAGCTGATCCGCGAAGGCGTGATCAGGAAGATCCAGCGCGGCCGCTACACGGTCTCGGAAAGCACCCGCTTCCGCCCGGACCCGGCCCGCGCCAGCGCGTGAAGTCCATCGCAATTGCGAATCCGGTAGTTGCCCGGCCCTGCGCCTGGCATGTGTTCGGGTAGCGTAACGTCGGTCTCCGTCTGTCCATCACGCGAATACGGTCTGAATTATCCATGTATATCAGGCATCTACCACTTTTCCGGAAAACCGGTTTTCCGGAAAAGTGATTTTGTCGGGATTGCCGGGCAAGCGCAGGCTATCCGGGGGGCTGGCCAGGCTTCCGGGCCATGAGCGGCCATGCCTGCGCCGATCCGAAAGAGTCGCCTGGCGCCACTGGAGCGTCTGGCAATGCTGCGGGTCAGGGGATTGTCGGCGGATTGTCAGCCGCACAACGCCTGGAAAGGCAAGCGTCCAGGACGCGCGATTGTCCTGCGGCTTTCGGACCCGACCCGCAGCCGATGCGCCTCTGGATGTTTCCCCGGGCTATTCCGGGTCCTGCGGGTAGCTGTCGGGGCTGGCCTCCGGGTCGGGCTGGCCGACGCCGCGAAAGATGCGCCGGAACGGCAGCGCCCAGAGGATGCCGAGGCCGGTATAGAGCGCGAGCTCCAGCAGGATCGGCGGGCGGTCGATGAGCGAGACCAGCTTCACCGCCGCCACGATATAGGCCGGCAGCCATACCAGCAGCAGCAGGATCGAGAGGCGTTTGCGGGTCTTGTAGGAAAGCGCCATGGTCAATCCTCGAACGGGTCGGTGACGAGGATCGTGTCTTCGCGCTCGGGGCTGGTGGAAAGCAGCGCCACCGGGCAGTCGATCAGCTCTTCGACCCGGCGCACATATTTCACCGCCGCCGCCGGCAGGTCGGCCCAGGAGCGCGCGCCCTCGGTGGTCTCGTGCCAGCCCTCCATCTCTTCGTAGATCGGCCGCGCGCGGGCCTGCTCGTCGGCGGCCGCCGGCAGGTAATCGAGCCGCTTGCCGTCAAGCTCGTAGCCCACGCAGATCCTGAGCGTGTCGAAGCCGTCGAGCACGTCGAGCTTGGTCAGCGCGATGCCGTCGATGCCCGAAAGCGCGCAGGTCTGGCGCACCAGCACCGCGTCGAACCAGCCGCAGCGCCGCTTGCGCCCGGTGGTGGTGCCGAATTCGTGCCCGCGCTCGCCCAGCCGCTGGCCATCCGCATCAAACAGCTCGGTCGGAAACGGCCCCTCGCCCACGCGGGTCGTGTAGGCCTTGACGATCCCCAGCACGAAGTCGATCGCCCCGGGGCCGATGCCGGTACCGGTCGCCGCCTGCCCGGCGATGACATTGGACGAGGTGACGAATGGATAGGTGCCGAAGTCGATATCCAGCAGCGCCCCCTGCGCGCCCTCGAACAGGATGCGGCGGCCGGATTTGCGCTTGTCATTGAGCACCTTCCAGACCGGCCCGGCAAATTGCAGGATCTCCGGGGCGATGGCGGTGAGGTCTGCAATCAGCGCGTCGCGGTCGATCGGCTGAAGCCCCAGCCCCTTGCGCAGGGCGTTGTGGTGGGTAAGCGCGCGGTCCACGCGCAGGCTCAGCGTCGCCTCGTCAGCGAGGTCGGCGACCCGGATCACCCGGCGCCCCACCTTGTCTTCGTAGCACGGGCCAATGCCGCGCCCGGTGGTGCCGATCCGCGCGACCTTGTTCTGCGCCTCGCGCGCGCGGTCGAGCTCGCCGTGAAAGGGCAGGATCAGCGGCGTGTTCTCGGCGATCATCAGCGTCTCGGGGCTGATCTCGACCCCCTGCGCGCGCAGGCCCTTGATCTCTTCGAGCAGGTGCCAGGGATCCAGCACCACGCCATTGCCGATCACGCTGAGCTTGCCGCCGCGCACCACCCCCGAGGGCAGCGCGTGCAGCTTGTAGACCGCGCCGTCGATCACCAGCGTATGCCCGGCATTGTGCCCGCCCTGAAAGCGCGCGATCACGTCGGCGCGCTCGCTGAGCCAATCGACGATCTTGCCCTTGCCCTCGTCGCCCCACTGAGCGCCCACGACTACCACATTGGCCATGCTTCTCTCCCGAACCGGCGTGCCCCGCGCCCGTATAGCCGCCCCGGCGCGCCCGGGAAACAGCAAATTCGCCGCAAACGCGCGCCCGGGACCGGGGCGGGGCTGGACAGAGCCCGCCCGGATGGTGCATTTCTGGGCAAAAGGGGTATATCACATGGGTATCTTCCTGCGCTGGTTGTTCGCCTTCTTTCTGGTGGCGGCGACCTTCAATCCGACCAGGTGGAATTTCGTCCGCTGGGCGATGGAAAACTACGCGACCGAAACCCCGATCACGGTCTTTCTCGCCCTGATCCTGCTGATCTGCTACGTCATCTATATCCGCGCCACGCTGCGCTCGATCGGCGGCTTCGGCATCTTTCTGGTGGCGGCGCTGGTCGCCTCGCTGATCTGGGTGCTGATCGACCAGGGCCTGCTGACGCTGGAAAACAGCGATGTGAACATGTGGCTCGGCGTGTTCGCGCTCTCGGTGGTGCTGGGGGTGGGGCTGAGCTGGTCGATCGTGCGCCGGGCGCTGTCGGGGCAGCTCGATGTGGACGACTGGGACGACGAGTAGGCAGGGCAGGCGCGCGGCCGGCCAAAAGGGCTTGCGGGCCGGGCGCTCAGCGCATAGATACGGGCGGTCAACAGATTTGGGCCGCAAACATGGAAACCGTCCTTCTCACCATCCTGCTGATCTTTGCCGTGGCGCTGATCGGGGTCGTGCTGCTGCAGCGCTCCGAAGGCGGCGGGCTCGGCCTTGGCGGCGGCGGCGGCGGCGGGGTGATGTCGGCGCGCGGCGCGGCCACGGCGCTGGCCAAGGTGACATGGTTTCTCGGCGCCGGCTTCTTTGCCGCGGCCATGGCGCTGACGGTGCTTTCGGCGCGCGAAGCGGCCAATTCCTCTGTGGTGGGCGATGGCGACACCCCGCAGCAGGAGGCGCCGGCGCTGCCGGCCAACCTGACCCTGCCGGCGGATACGGATTTCGGCCAGAGCCCGGCGGCGCCGGATGTGAGCGACATGATGCCGCCGGTGGCCGACGAGCCGATCACGCCCCCGCCGGCCGACTGACACCATACACAGACACCACACCTTGAGGCGCGGGAACAATCTGCCGCATCATGTAGGCACACCATTGCCTGAATCCGCGAATCCCGCTATCTGTTGACTCCCGTGAGGGAGCGCCGGAGAGCGGGCCTTCGCTGCAGGACAGACCATCACGGGGGTGCCGCATGGCACGATATATCTTCATCACCGGCGGCGTTGTTTCATCCCTCGGCAAGGGGCTCACCTCGGCCGCGCTGGGCGCGCTGTTGCAGGCGCGCGGCTTTTCGGTGCGGCTGCGCAAGCTCGATCCGTATCTGAACGTGGACCCCGGCACCATGAGCCCGTTCGAGCATGGCGAGGTGTTCGTCACCGATGACGGGGCGGAGACGGACCTGGACCTCGGCCATTACGAGCGCTTTACCGGGGTGGCGGCGCGCGCGACCGATTCGGTCTCCTCCGGGCGCATCTATTCCTCGGTGCTCGAAAAGGAGCGGCGCGGCGACTATCTGGGCAAGACGATCCAGGTGATCCCGCATGTCACCAATGAAATCAAGGACTTCATCAATATCGGCGATGATGAGGTGGATTTCCAGCTATGCGAGATCGGAGGCACGGTGGGCGATATCGAGGCGCTGCCCTTCTTCGAGGCGATTCGCCAGTTCAGCCAGGACAAGGCGCCAGGCCAGTGCATCTTCATGCACCTGACGCTGCTTCCATTCGTGGCCGCCGCCGGCGAGCTCAAGACCAAGCCGACCCAGCACAGCGTCAAGGAGCTGCGTTCGATCGGCATTGCGCCCGATATCCTCGTCTGCCGCTCCGAGCACCCGATCCCCGACAAGGAACGTGACAAGATCGCGCTGTTTACCAATGTGCGCCGCGACGCCGTGATCCCGGCCTATGACCTGAAGTCGATCTACGAAGCGCCGATGGCATTCCACAAGGTCGGGCTCGATCAGGCGGTGCTGGATGCTTTCCAGATCAGCCCCGCGCCCAGGCCCGATCTCGGCCGCTGGCGCGATGTCGAGGACCGCATCCACAATGCCGAGGGCGAAGTGCGCGTGGCGGTGGTGGGCAAATACACCTCTCACACCGACGCCTACAAATCCATCGCCGAGGCGCTCACCCATGGCGGCATGGCCAACCGGGTGCGGGTCAGCGCCGAATGGGTCGATGCGGAGATATTCGAGGCCGAGGACCCGGCCCCGCATCTGGAAGGCTTTCACGCCATCCTGGTGCCCGGCGGCTTTGGCGAGCGCGGCACCGAGGGCATGATCCGGGCGGCCCAATTCGCCCGCACCCGCAACATCCCCTATCTGGGCATCTGCCTCGGCATGCAGATCGCGGTCACGGAAGCGGCGCGCAACATGGCCGGGATCACCGATGCCGGGTCCGAGGAATTTGACCTCGAAGCCGGGAAAAAGCGTTTCACCCCGGTTGTTTACCACCTGAAGGAATGGGTGCGGGGCAATTACACGGTGCGGCGCAGGCAGGATGACGACAAGGGCGGCACCATGCGGCTGGGCGCCTATACGGCGGTGCTGGAAGAGGGCTCGAAAGTGGCCGCTGTCTATGGCGCGACCGAGATCGAGGAGCGCCACCGCCACCGCTACGAGGTGGACGTGAAATACCGCGACGCGCTGGAAGCGGTGGGGCTGAAATTCTCCGGCATGTCGCCCGACGGCAGGCTGCCGGAGGTCGTCGAATGGCAGGATCATCCGTGGTTCATCGGCGTGCAGTTCCACCCGGAGCTGAAGTCCAAGCCCTTCGCCCCCGCGCCGCTGTTTGCCGATTTCATCCGCGCCGCCAAGGAGGTCGAGCGGCTCGTGTGAGTGAAAGGGTAGGGCCGGGGGTTTCGCACCCCCGGACCCCCGCGGGATATTTGTGAACAGAAGAAGACCAGTCGGGCCATGCCCTTGACCCCGGGGGCGGGCAGGTGCAGTTTCTCGCAGGGAACAGAGGAGCGAGGGGCAAGATGGCCAAGGGATACTGGATCGGGCGGGTCGATATTTCGGACCCGGAGCAATATGCCAGATATATCGCCGCCAATGCCGCGCCTTTCGCCAGGTACGGCGCGCGGTTTCTGGTGCGCTCGGGGCGGTTCGAGAACCCGGAGGGCAGCAGCCGTGCGCGCAATGTGGTGATCGAGTTTCCTTCCTACGAGGCGGCGCTGGCCTGTTACGAAAGCCCCGAATACCAGGCCGCCAAGGCCCTGCGCGATCCGGTCAGCGAGGCCGATCTGGTGATCGTCGAGGGCTATGACGGCAAGGGCGGCGCGGCGGGCCAGCCATGAAGCCGGGTCTGCTCCAGCGCCTGTTCGGCCCCGCGCCCGGCACGCTTGCGCCGAGCGATGCCCGTATCGCGCTCGCCGCGCTGCTGGTGCGCATTGCCCGCTCGGACGGCGATTATGCGCCGGTCGAGATCGCCCGCATCCGCGACATCCTCGCCGACCGTTACCGGCTCGGTGCGGGCGAGACGAGCGATCTGCTGCTGGTGGCCGAGAATCTGGAGCGCGACGCCCCCGATACCGTGCGCTTCACCCGCGCGATCAAGGATGCGGTGCCCTATGAGGAGCGCAAGGCGGTGGTCGAGGCCGCCTGGAAGGTGGTGCTGGCCGATGGCAGGCGCGCCGAGGAGGAAAACGCGCTGATGCGGCTGATTGCCAGCCTGCTGGGGGTCAATGACCGCGACAGCAACCGCGCGCGCAAGCGGGCCGAATAGTCCGCCGCCGGTTGCCCTCGCGTAAAGCTGCCATGCGGGGCCAAAGGTCGTTGCATTCGCGCGCGTTTTGCGCCCTATTGTGGCAATCGCCACCAGGAAGGCCGCTGCAATCGTGAAAGATACCGACACGCCCGTCATCGAGATCAGGGACCTGCACAAGTCCTTCGGCCCGCTCGAAGTGCTCAAGGGAGTGAGCATGGCGGCCCCGCGCGGCCATGTGGTGGTGCTGATCGGCTCTTCGGGCTCGGGCAAGTCCACGCTGCTGCGCTGCGCCAACCTGCTGGAGGACAGCCAGCGGGGCGAGATCTTCTTCGAGGGGGAGCCGATCAAGTGGAAGGGCACAGGCGAGCACCGCCATGCCGCCGACCGTGCCCAGGTCATGCGCATCCGCACCAATCTGGCGATGGTGTTTCAGCAGTTCAACCTGTGGTCGCACATGACCATCCTGCAAAACGTGATGGAAGCCCCGGTCACGGTGCTCGGGCGCGACAGGGGCGAGGTGGAAGCGGCGGCGCGGCGCTATCTCGAAAAGGTCGGGATCGGCGACAAGGCCGATGCCTGGCCCGCGCAGCTTTCCGGCGGCCAGCAGCAGCGCGCCGCCATTGCCCGGGCGCTGTGCATGGAGCCCCGGGCGCTCTTGTTCGACGAGCCCACCAGCGCGCTCGACCCGGAGCTTGAGCAGGAGGTGGTGCGGGTGATCAAGGACCTTGCCCGCGAGGGCCGCACCATGGTCATCGTCACCCATGACATGCGCCTGGCGGCGGATGTTGCCGACCATGTGGTATTCCTGCACAATGGCAGGATCGAAGAAGAAGGCCCGCCCGGCGAGGTCTTCGGCGATCCGCGCTCCGAGCGCCTGCGGCAATTCCTGTCCGCGACCGCGCCGGGGTGAGGGAGGTACGAGCAAATATCTTGAACCAAGGGAGTGAACCATGAAGAAACTGTTTATCGCCGCTGCGGCGCTGGCGCTTTCCGCCGGCATGTCGATGGCTCAGACCGTGCGGATGGGCACCGAGGGCGCCTATCCTCCGTACAATTTCATCAACGATGCCGGCGAGGTCGATGGCTTCGAGCGCGAGCTGGGCGACGAGCTTTGCAAGCGCGCGGGGCTGACCTGCGAGTGGGTCACCAATGACTGGGACAGCATCATCCCGAACCTGGTGAGCGGCAATTACGATACCATCATCGCCGGCATGTCGATCACCCCGGAGCGAGATGAAGTGATTGATTTCACGCAGGAATACATCCCCGGCTCGCCCTCGGCCTATGTCGCGCTGTCCGATGACGTGGACACGAAGGGCGGCGTGATCGCGGCCCAGACCTCGACCATTCAGGCCGGCTATGTGGCCGATAGCGGCGCGACGCTGGTCGAATTCGCCACCGCCGACGAGACCATCGCCGCGGTGCGCAATGGCGAGGCCGATGCGGTGCTGGCCGACAAGGATTTCCTCGCCCCGATCGTCGCTGAAAGCAATGGCGAGCTCAGGTTCGTCGGCGAAGACGTGGTGATCGGCGGCGGCGTCGGCATGGGGCTTCGCGAGAGCGATACCGAGCTGAAAGAGAAGTTCAACGCCGCAATCCAGTCGATGAAGGATGACGGCAGCCTGAACGCGATGATCAGGAAGTGGTTCGGCGACGACGCCCAGACCTTCTGATCCGTCACCACAAGAGAGGGCGGGGCCGGTGCCGGCCCCGCTTTGCGCATGTTTTCCTGGTGCACCGATCCCGACACGCTCGAGGGCCTCGCCTGGCTCAGCTGCTACCTGACCACGGGCAAGCACATGGCCTTTTACCGCTCCTTCGGCACGGTGATGGTCCTGCTGCTGGTGACCGCCCCGGTGGCGCTGGCCTTCGGCTTTGCCGGCGCCATGGCGGCGCGCGCGCATTTCGCGCCGCTCAGGTGGCTGGGCAAGGGCTATACGGCGGTGGTGCGCGGGGTGCCGGACATCGCCTTCTTCCTGTTCTTCGTGATCGCGCTGGATCAGGGGATCGAATATCTCCGCCACAAGATCAAATGCCCCGACTGGAGCGAGCCGATCCGCCAGGGCAATGATTTCGTGGTCTGCCCGGCGGCCAAGATGCCGCTTTCCTCGGCCCCGCAATGGGTGCACGAGACCTATGGATTCGCCCTTGCGGTGGTCACCTTTGCCATCGTCTTCGGGGCATTCGCGGCCAATGTCCTCTATGGCGGGATGCGGGCCGTGCCGCGCGCGCAGATGGAGACCGCCGAGGCCTACGGGATGAGCCGGCGGCAGGCCTTCTGGCGGATCATGGTGCCGCAGATGTGGGTCTATGCTCTGCCGGGCCTCGGCAATCTGTGGATGATCCTGATCAAGGCCACGCCGCTCCTGTTCCTGCTCGGGATCGAGGATATCGTCTATTGGGCGCGCGAGCTGGGGGGCTCCAAGACCTCGGCCTTTGCCTATCCGCACCCGGACTGGCGGCTATACTATTTCCTCGCCCTGCTGGTCTTTTACCTGCTGCTGACGCGGGTGAGCGAAATCGTGCTCGACCGGCTCATGGCCCGCCTCGCCCACGGGCAGGCGACTTCGGGGGCCAAGTCCGGCGGCCGGGCTGCCGACAAGGGGCTGGCCATATGAGCGCCTGTCTCGACACCATCGCCGCCTATGGCCTGCGCTCGATCGGCATCGGCGAGCGCCTGCTGCCCAAGCGCGACTTTACCCTGTGCGAGCATTTCACCCTGATCGGCTCGGGGCTTTTGTGGAATCTCTATTTCGGCATCCTCGCGATCCTGTTCGGCTTTTTCCTCGCCAATGCCATCGCCATGGCCAAGGCCAACCGCCGCTGGTGGCTGCGCAAGCCCGCCGAATGGTTCATCTTCGTGTTTCGCGGCTCGCCCCTCTTCATCCAGTTCTTCCTCTTCTACGAAGCCTTCGTGCTGCTGCCCAAGATGGGCTGGGACATCGACCTGGGCTTTGCCGAAATCACCGTCGAGACCCGCTGGCTCACCCGCGCCTGGCTCGGGGCGCTGATCGTGCTGATCCTCAACACTTCCGCCTACAGCGCCGAGATCTTCTACGGCGCGCTGAAGTCGATCCCCCGGGGCGATATCGAGGCCGCCGACGCCTATGGCCTCACCGGCTGGAAGCGATACAAGCGCATCATCTGGCCGACCATGCTGCGGCTGGCCTGGCCCGCCTATACCAATGAGGCGATCTTCATGTTTCACGCCACCACGCTGGTGTTCTTCTCGGGCTTTCCGGCCTGGCGGCAGAAGGGGGATGCGCTCTATTATGCGAGCTATTTCGCCGACAAGACCTTCAACCCCTTCGTCGCCTATCCGATCCTTGCGGGCTATTTCATCCTGCTGACGCTCAGCGTCATTACCGTCTATGGCGCCATCAACCGGCGGCTCAACCGCCACCTGCCCCAGGAAGCCCGGCGCAAGCTGCGCATCCGGCCCAACGTGATCCGCTGAACCAGATATGGCAGTGCCAAATCAGGTTTTTCACCTCGCCCGGGACGCGCATGCGGCCCGGGCATGCGCCCGCCCGCCCCACGGCGGGCGCATATGCGCCCACCCGGGCGGCCGCATGCCCTGCCCTCGGGAAAGGCGAAACCGTTTTTCTGCATTTCAAGCCATGCCTTGCCCGCCCGGCGGGGCTGGGATAGGCTGCCGGAGAGATTTGATCAAATTCGGTGACGCATGAAAATCGGAATCCTCCAGACCGGCCACGCCGTGCCCGAAGTGCGCGAGGAGATGGGCGAATATGCCGACATCTTCGCCGCCCTGCTGGCCGGGCACGGCTTCAGCTTCGCGCCCTACATGGTCGTGGATGGCGAATTCCCCGAAGGCCCCGAAGCCGCCGACGGCTGGCTCATCACCGGCTCGAAACATGGCGCTTACGAGGATCTGCCGTGGATCGGCCGGCTTGAAGACCTGATCCGCGCCATCCACGATTCCGGCCGGCCGCTGATCGGGGTCTGTTTCGGCCACCAGATCATCGCCCAAGCGCTGGGCGGCAAGGTCGAAAAGCACCCCGGCGGCTGGGCGGTGGGGCCGCAGGAATACCGCTTTGCCGACGGCACCGAGATGACCCTCAACGCCTGGCACCAGGATCAGGTGACCGAGCTTCCCGAAGGCGCCGAGGTGCTGGCGGGCAACGATTTCTGCCGATATGCTTCGCTGGCGATCGGCGAGCGGATCCTGACCATCCAGCCGCACCCCGAATTCACCCCCTGGCTGGTGGAAAAGCTGATCGAGACCCGCGGGCGCGGCGTGGTGGACGACGCGCTGCTGGAGGCCGCCCTTGCCCGCCTGCCACAGGAAAACGACAGCGCCGCCTATGCCGAGCGCATGGCCGCATTTTTCAAGGAGGCCGATCATGGCTGACTGGACCGACAAGCTCCCCGAGGCCGCCCGCGCCTATATCGCCGGCCACCGGCTCGACGAGGTGGAGTGCATCATCAGCGACCTGCCCGGCATCGCCCGGGGCAAGGCGGTGCCGGCGCGCAAATTCGCCCGCCAGAGCGCCTTTCACCTGCCCGACAGCATCTTCTTTCAGACCATCACCGGCGACTGGTCCGAGGCGGCGGCCAGCGAAGAAGGCTTCATCGAGCGCGACATGATCCTGATCCCGGACATGAGCACCGCCACCGCCGCGCCGTGGACCGGCGACTGGACCCTGCAGGTGATCCACGACGCCCATGACCGCGACATGAAGCCGATCCCCTACAGCCCGCGCAACGTGCTTAAGCGCGTGGTGGAAATGTACCGCAAGAAGGGCTGGGAGCCGGTCGTGGCGCCGGAGATGGAATTCTACCTGGTGGCGCGCAATCTCGACCCGGCGGAGCGTATCAAGCCGATGATGGGCCGCTCCGGGCGCCCGGCGGCGGCGCGCCAGGCCTATTCGCTGACCGCGGTCGATGAATTCGGCCCGGTGATCGACGACATCTATGACTTTGCCGAGGCGCAGGGCTTCGAGATCGACGGCATCACCCAGGAGGGCGGCGCCGGGCAGCTGGAGATAAACCTGCGCCACGGCGACCCGGTGCTGTTGGCTGACGAGGTGTTCTACTTCAAGCGCCTGATCCGCGAGGCGGCCCTGCGCCATGACTGCTTCGCCACCTTCATGGCCAAGCCGATCGCCGAAGAGCCCGGCAGCGCCATGCATATCCACCACTCGATCGTCGATGCCGAGACCGGGCAGAACATCTTTGCCGGCCCGCAGGGCGGCGACACCGATGCCTTTTTCCACTTCATCGCCGGGATGCAGAATCACCTGCCCTCGGTGATCGCGGTGCTGGCGCCCTATGTGAATTCCTACCGGCGCTATGTGCGCGACAATGCCGCGCCGATCAATCTCGAATGGGCCCGCGACAACCGCACCACCGGCATTCGCGTGCCGATCTCGCGCCCCGAGGCGCGGCGGGTGGAAAACCGCCTCGCCGGCATGGATTGCAACCCCTATCTGGGCATCGCCGCGAGCCTCGCCGCCGGCTATCTCGGCCTGATCGAGGAGCAGCGGCCAAAGCCCCAGTATCGCGGCGACGCCTATGACGGCGACGAGGCGATCCCGCGCGACCTGGGAGCGGCGCTCGATCTGTTCGACGCCGCCGAAGAGATGCGCGCGCTGCTGGGAGAGGAATTCGCCCGGGTCTATTCCATCGTCAAGCGCACCGAATACGAGGAATTCCTGCAGGTGATCAGCCCCTGGGAGCGCGAGCACCTGCTGCTGAATGTCTGAGCCGGGCGGTTTTCCGGGCGGATTTCTGAACGGCGGGTCAAAAATCCCTCGCCCTGCGGCGGAAACTTCGCTACACTATTTTCGAAAAGATATTTCGGAAAAGCCGAAAGAGCAGGGAGAGCCAGATGACCAAAGCGCCCGATGTCTATTCCGCCGAGCCGATCCCCGCAGCGGCCCGCGCCGAGGTGGAGCGCCTGCTGGCCACGGGCGACCTGTTTCGCTACACCGCGCCCGAGGATGCGCCGGTGGCGCTGCTCGAGCGCGAATTCGCCGCCGCACTCGGGGCGAAATACGCGCTGGCGGTTTCCTCCTGCTCGGCGGCTTTGTTCCTCTCGCTCAAGGCGCTCGGCCTGCCGCGCGACGCGCGGGTGCTGATCCCCGCCTTTACCTTTGCCGCGGTGCCCTCCTCGGTGGTCCATGCCGATTGCGTGCCGGTGCTGGTGGAGGTGGGCGAGAATTACCGCATCGACATGGCCGATTTCGCCGCCAAGCTCGACGGCAGCATCGGCGCCATCATCATCAGCCACATGCGCGGCCATACGTCCGACATGGACCAGATCATGGCCCTTGCCGATGCAGCCGGGGTGCCGGTGATCGAGGATGCGGCGCATTCGCTGGGCACGCTCTGGCACGGGCGGAATATCGGCACGATCGGCAAGATCGGCTGCTTTTCCTTCCAGTCCTACAAGATGCTCAATGCCGGCGAGGGCGGGATCCTGATCACCGACGATGCCGAGATCATGGCCCGCGCGGTGATCATGTCGGGCGCCTACGAGCACAACTGGAAGAAGCACCCGGTGCTGGCCGAGCCCTTCGCGCGCTGGCAGAACAGGTTGCCGCTCTACAATACCCGGCTGTCGAATCTCTCGGCCGCGGTGATCCGCCCGCAGATCCCGCTTTTGCGCGAGCGGGTGCGCCGGGGGCTCGCCAATCACGACTACGTGGCCGAGCGCCTCGCCGCCTCGCCCTGGATCGAGGTGCCCGCGCCGCTGCCGCCCGAGACCCGGGCGCCGGATTCGCTGCAATTCAACCTTGTCGGGATGGGCGATTCCGAGGTGCGCGCCTTCATGGAGCGGGCGGCGGCGCGCGGCGTGGGGGTGCAGGTCTTTGGCCTGCATACGGACAATGCCCGGGCCTTCTGGAACTGGCAGTTCCTGCCCGATCCCGGTCCCCTGCCCAAAACCCGCGCCATGCTGATGCGCGCCTGCGACACGCGGCTTCCGGTGCGCCTGAAGCGCCCCGAGCTCGACTTCATCGCCGATGCGCTGATCGCCGCGGCCGAAGAGGCCAAGGCCCCGGCGCCGGCCTACGGCACCTGACCTGATCACAGCAGCCGCAGCTTCCCCTCGAGCCAGGGAAAATGCCCGATGCAGGGCGTGACGATCTCCCGCAGCAACAAGGGCCGCAGCCGCGCGGCCATGTCGGCGGGCATCGCCCCCAGCACTTCGCGACGCGCGCTGAGCGAGATCCGGCGCGACAGGGGCGCGAACGGCAGGGCGACCATTTCGGCCTGCTCGCGGAAGCGATGGGCGCGCAGGAAGCCGAGCGGGGTCAGGATCGTCCAGCCTTCGCCGGCAGCGACCATGGCCATGATCGCGTGATAGCTGTCGAGCTCGAAGCGGTGGGCGAGGCGCAGGTTCTGCCGCGCCAGATGGGCGGCGATCTGCCGGCCCATATGGTGGCGCGCAGTGTACTGGATCAGCGGCAGGGCGGACAGGCGCGCGAGCACATCATCACCGGGTGCGAGCAGGCCCTTGGGCACGGCGGCCACGAAGGGCTCTTCCATCAGCGGATGCACCTCCATCCACTCGGATTCGGTATCCATGTCGGCGGCCACGATCACATCCAGCGCGCGGGCGTCGAGCTGGTCATGGAGCCGGTGCGAAGCGCCGGTCTCGAGCAGGAATTGCGTGGCAGGGAAGTCCCGCGCCAGCGCGCCCAGCAGGGCCGGGGTCACGTCGGCGTCGAAATCCTCGATCATGCCGAGGCGAAAGCGGGTCAGGCGCGAAAGGTCCTCGAGCGCCAGTTCGGCACGGGCCTGTTCGGCCTCGTTCAGGATCGCCTGGGCGCGGCGGCGAAACAGGGCGCCCGCCGGGGTCAGGGTGACCGGACGCGCCGAGCGGTCCAGAAGCCTGGCCCCCAGCGCCGCTTCCAGATTCGAAAGCTGCTGGCTGATCGAAGAAGGGCTGGCCCCGAACCGCCGGGCCGCGGCGGTGACCGAGCCTTCATCCGCGGTGGCGATGAAAACCTCGATCCCCCACAGGCTCATGCGCCCGGGCGAGTCCACCATGACGCCTCCTTTCGCCGCTCAGTCCAGGCTGGAAAGCCTGGCCTGCAACTCGGCCAGCTGCTGGCGGATGTCGTCAAGCTCGCTCCTGTCGCCGTGCTTCTGCGGGGCGTCGGGCGTGGCGGGCGCGCCTTTCGTGCCGGGCGCTTCTCCCGCCGCCTCTGCGGGGGCGTTTCCGGGCATTTCCGCTTCCGTCCTGCCCGCGCTCCAGCCGCCCATCATCGCCTTGAGAAAGGCCTGTTGCTGCGCCTGCATCGCCTCGAAGCCGGGCATCTGCGCCAGCGGATTGGGCAGGCTGCCCATGTTCTCCATCATCTTCGACTGCCCCTCGCGCAGCATCTCGAAGGACATGGCGAGGAATTGCGGCACCACCGATTGCGCCTGGCTGGTATAGGCGCGCACGAGGTCGGTGAGCACTTCGACCGGCAGCACGTTTTCGCCGCGGCCTTCATGCTCGGCAATGATCTGCAGGAGATACTGGCGGGTAAGGTCCTCGCCCGACTTCAGGTCGATGATCTCGACATCGCGGCCCTCGCGGATGAAGCGGGCGATGTCTTCGAGGGTCACGTAATCGGAGGTCTCGGCATTGTAGAGCCGCCGGCTGGCATAGCGTTTGATCAGGAGCTTTTCGCCCTTGGCGCCCTTGCGTGTCATCTGCCCATCCTCCATGCTGCGCAGCAAAAGCTTACGCCGCAGCTGCACAAAATGGCAAGGGGCAAGAAAAGCAGGAAAAGGCGGACCCCGCGGGGCCCGCCAGTCGACCACTCCGGTACAGGGAGGAAAACCGGAAGAGGTATTACTTGAAGAGCTGTTACCTGGCCGGCGCGGCGGCCTTCTTTTTCGCCGCAGCGGTCATCTGGTCGGTGGCCTTTTTCACCGCGGCTTCGGTCTCCGCACCGAGCTCCTTGCCCGCTTCCAGCATCAGCCGGACGGTTTCGCTCTGCACTTTTCTGGCGACCTCGGCAAAGGCGGCCAGATTCTCGCTGGCCAGTTCGGCCTGCGCCGAGGCGAAGCCGGTCATCGCGGTGGCGTAGTCGGTGGCCTCTTCCCTGGCCGTGCTCACTTCGCCGAGGCTGGCAATGGTTTCCTTCGTCCAGCGGGTCGAAATCTCGGTCGATTTCTCCGCTGCTTCCAGCGCCACGCGGGCGAATTTCTCGTTCAGCGCCGCGGTGGATTTGAACGCGTCGCCAAAGGCGCCGATGTCGATCGGGAACGCCCCCAGCATGTCCTGCAGGGTCCTGGTGTAATCTTGAGTCCTGGCCATTTCAGCCTCCTGAATGCTGCATCCGGCGGGGCCGGGTTTTCATGTCTGGGTCGGATATATATGCTGCGTCGCAGCAATTCAAGAGTTTTTCTGCATCGCGGCAACGATCGGGAGCGGCCATGGCCTGCAGGACTTGGCCGCGACCATGGATTGGGAGCGCAACTGTGCGCCACGGGCCGGTTTTTCAGTTTTCCAGTTTTCCGGTTTTTCAGTTTTCCGGTTTTCCGGTTTTCCGGTGAAGGCCGGGGGCCAGACCGCGCGCCTTGTCAAGCGCAGGCAGGGAAATCCCGCCACCCGCCCCGCCGCTTCCGCCAGGCATGTTACGCACTTCCAGCCGCAGGCTAAAATCAGGTAACATTTACCTGCCGAATCGCATACAGGAGCCCCCATGCACGCCTTTATCTGCGACGTCACCCGCACCCCGATCGGCCGCCATGGCGGCGCGCTGGCGCCGGTGCGCACCGATGAGCTCGCGGCGCATCCGATCCGCGCCCTCATGGGGCGCAATCCGGGGCTGGACTGGGGCGCGCTGGACGAGGTGTTTCTGGGCGATGCCAACCAGGCCGGCGAGGACAACCGCAACGTCGCCCGCATGGCCGCGCTGCTGGCGGGCCTGCCCGAAAGCGTGCCCGGCGCCACCGTGAACCGGCTCTGCGCCTCGGGCATGGACGCGGTGGCCATGGCCGCGCGCGCGATTGTTGCGGGCGAGGCCGATCTCGCCATTGCCGGCGGCGTCGAGAGCATGAGCCGCGCGCCCTTTGTGCTGCCCAAGGCCGAGAGCGCCTATGCGCGGGCGGCGGAGATATACGATACTTCGATCGGCTGGCGCTTCGTGAACCCGGCGATGCGGGCCGCCTATGGCACCGATTCCATGCCCGAGACCGCCGATAACGTGGCCGAGCAATACGCCGTTTCGCGCGCCGATCAGGACGCTTTCGCCGCCCGCTCCCAGGCCCGCTGGGCGGCCGCGCAGCAGGCCGGCATATTCGCCGAGGAGATCACCCCCGTCGAGGTTGCGCAGCGGCGCGGGGCGCCGGTCGTGGTCGATACCGACGAGCACCCCCGCCCCGGCACCACGGTCGAAAAGCTCGCCCGGCTCAAGGGCATCAACGGCCCCGACAAGAGCGTCACCGCCGGCAATTCCTCCGGCGTCAATGACGGCGCCGCCGCCCTGCTGATCGCCTCCGAGGCGGGTGCAAGGGCCCACGGCCTCACCCCGATCGCCCGTATCCGGGGCTTTGCCAGCGCCGGGGTGGCGCCGCGGATCATGGGCATCGGCCCGGTCCCGGCCACCGAGAAGCTGCTGGCGCGCCAGGGCGTGGCGCTCGGCGAAATCGGCGTGATCGAGCTCAACGAGGCCTTTGCCGCCCAGGCGCTGGCCTGCCTGCGCGCGCTCGGCCTGCCGGACGATGCCGAGCATGTGAACCCCAATGGCGGCGCCATCGCCATCGGCCACCCGCTGGGCATGACCGGCGCCCGGCTGGTACTGACCGCCGCGCTGCAGATGCGCCGCAGCGGGGCGCGCTACGGGCTTGCCACCATGTGCGTGGGGGTAGGCCAGGGCGTGGCGATGCTGCTGGAGCGGGTCTGAGCCGTGGCCGACGCCGCCATCCGCGCCCTGAGCGAGGGCGAAACCCTGCGGGTCTGGTCCTTCATCGTCACCCTGTTCGGCGATCTGGCCCGCGCGCCGGGGGCCAGCCTCTCGGGCGCCATGCTCACCGCGCTTACCGGGCGGGTGGGGATCAAACCCGCGAGCATGCGCGTGGCCCTGCACCGGCTGCGCAAGGATGGCTGGCTCGCGAGCGAACGCACCGGGCGCACCAGCCGCTATTTCCTCACCGAACACGGGCGCCGCGAAACCCTCGCCGCGACAAGGCGCATCTACGCCCACGAACCGCCGCGCGGCGACCTCTGGCACCTGCGCATCGCCCGGCCCGGGAC
>JALWTH010000070.1 GCA_027082975.1 Paracoccaceae bacterium
GCACCGGGGCGGCGGGCTTGTTGTCCTGGTCAGGCATGGCGGCTCCATTCAAGGCGGATGTCGGGCAGGCCCTCGTCATTGCCCGCGCCGTCTGTGCGCGCGACTTCGCGGAAGCCCGCGCGGCGGTAGAAGGCGCGGGCGCGCAGGTTGGCCTCGAAGGTCCAGAGGCCGAGGCGGTGGGCGCGGGCCCTGGCGTGGTCGAGAAGCGCCGTGCCGATGCCGTGGCCGCGCGCCGGGCGGGCGACGTAGAGCGCGTGGACCTCCTCGCCCGCGCGTGCCATGAAGCCCAGCACCTGCCCGGAATCGCGGGCGACGCTGACCCAGCCGCGGCGGATCAGGTCGTCGGCGTGTTCGCGGTCTTCGGCGCGGGAGTGGACGCGCGGCAGCCAGGGGGTTTCGTCGGTCCATTCCGAGAGGATCGCGGCGATGGCGGGGGCGTCTTCGGGCCTGGCCGGGGAAATGGCCGGGGCGATGGTGGGGAGGGATAACAGATGCGTCACAGCCGGTCTCCGAACAGGAACTCGGCGGCCTTGTCGAGGCGGATATGCGGCAGGCCCTCGCCCGGCGCGCCGGTGAGCGGGGCCGGGGCGAAGCGCATGATCCGGTAATCGGCATCGAGCCATTTTTCCGCCCCCTCGCGGGCCGGGGCGAGCAGGCGGGCCGGATCGCGGGGAAGCTCGCCCGGATAGAGCGCCGCATTGCGCCCGTCGAGCAGGGTGCCGCGCACGCAGGCGAGGGTGCGGCCCTCATGCTCGTGGGTCTCCTCGGTAGTGGCGCGCAGGGCGGCGATGGCCATGGCGCGGGTCTCGGCGCCGGCGAAATCGGCGCGGCTGCGCGCCTCGGCCAGCAGCGCCTCGGTGATGGCGGCGAGGCGGGCGTGCTGGCTGTGGTGCAGGTGGTCGGCCTTGGTGGCGGCAAACAGGATGCGCTCCACGCGCCGGCCCCTGAGCAGGCGGGCAAGCCAGGCGTTGCGGCCGGGGCGGAAGGCGGTGAGCGTGTCGGCAAGGGCGCGGCGCAGGTCTTCGAGCGCGGCGGGGCCGGCATGGATCGCCTCGAGCACGTCCACCAGCACCACCTGCCGGTCGATCCCGGCGAAATGGGCGCGAAAGAAGGGCCTGACTACCTCGGCCTTGTAGGCCTCGAAGCGCGCCTCGAACAGGCGCCAGAGCGAGCCGCGCGGGCTGCGGCCTGCGGGCCGGGGCAGCGGGGCGAAGGTGAGGGCGGGGGAGCCGGCGAGGTCGCCGGGCAGCAGGAAGCGCCCCGGCGTGCAATCGGAAAGGCCGGCCTCGCGGGCCTGGCGCAGATAGGCGGTATAGGCCTCGGCAAGGGCCTTGGCGGCGGGCTCGTCGCGCCGGGCGGCCGGGTCGGCGGCGGCGAGCGCCTCGAAAAAGGGCGCGGCCTGCGGGCGCGCGGCGATGCGCTCGAGCACCCGGGACGACCAGTCGCCATAGGAGAGGTCCAGCAGCGAGAGATCCAGCAGCCACTCGCCGGGATAATCGACGATATCCAGGTGCACGATCCGCGCCCTGCGCAGCCCCGAAAGCAGCCCCGCCGGGCGCACCCGAAAGGAAAGCCGCAACTCGCTCACCGAGGAGGTGGAGGCGGGCCAGCGCGGCTCGGGGCCGGCAAGCGCGGCCAGATGCGCCTCGAAGTCGAAGCGCGGCACGGTCATGTCGGGCTGGGGCTGGAGAAACACCGCCTCGATACGCCCGTCGCGCCGGGCGGCGAGCCCCTGCATCCGGGCGCGCGCGAGTAGGTTCGCCACCAGCGCGGTGATGAACACCGTCTTGCCCGCCCGGCTCAGCCCGGTGACGCCGAGCCGGATCACCGGTTCGAACAGCGCCCCGTGGGCGCTGGCGCCCAGCCCCTCGATCCGGCGGGTCAGGCTGTCGGCAATGTCTCCCAGGCCCAAATCGGCACTCCTCGCTCGGCTCTCCTGCCCATGGATATGGGTATTGCGGCGGTTTCTCCAAGGCGTTTTCGCTTCAGCCGCACCTCAGGGGACCTCAGGGGGCCTCTGGGGGCCTCTGGGGG
>JALWTH010000071.1 GCA_027082975.1 Paracoccaceae bacterium
CCGGTCCGCTTTGGCGCGCGCGATCTGGAGATCGTGGGGCGGCAGGCGGTCGAAGCGGTCCGCTACACCGATGCAAGCGGCGCGCGGCGCGAGATCGAGACCGACGGGGTGATCCTCTCGGGCCGCTTCCGCCCCGAGCGCGCGCTGCTCTCCGAAAGCCATATCGAGATCGACCCGGCCACCGGCGGCCCGGCGATCGACCAATACGGGCGCTGCTCGGACCCGGCCTTTTTCGCCACCGGCAATCTCACCCGCCCGGTCGAGACCGCCGGCTGGTGCTGGCGCGAGGGGGTGGATACGGCCGCGCGCCTGATCGGCGACCTCGAAGCCCCGCTGGGCGCGCGCCCACAGACCCGGCTTGTCACCGCCTCGCCGGCGCTCAGATATGTGCTCCCCCAGCGGCTGGTCCATAGCGACCGCCCCGGCGCCATGCGCCAGATGCAACTGCGCCTGAGCCGCCCGGCCAGCGGCCATCTGAGCGCCCTGCAAGAGGGCCGCGCGCTGTGGACCGATTTCCTCTCCTCGCGCCCGGAGCGGCGGGTGCTGGCCCCGCTCGCCCCGCTCATCCGGGCCGTGCCCGGCGAGACCATCGAGATGCACCTGCTGGAAGGCCCTCAGCCCTGAACCAGCCCCAGCGCCAGCGGGCCGTTTTCGGCGATCACCCGTATGCCGATGAATATCGCTCCCCCCGCCACGCCAAGCTGCACCATGCGGAAGAATCGCGTCGCCGCGCGCTCGGCCAGGCGCAGGGGCCAGCTGGCGCTCCAGGTCAGCGCCGCCATGCCCAGCACCGAACCCAGCCCGAACAGCGCGATATAGGCCATTGCCGTGAGAGCGCTCCCGGTCGCCGCCGCCGCCAGTGCCACCAGCCCGGCCGAGCCCGCCGCGCCATGAGCGAGCCCGATCAGATAGGCACGCCAGGAAAAGCGGCTATGGGCGTGCTCGTGCGGATCCTGCCCGTGCGGCAGGCGCGCGCCCGCATGGCTGTGGGCATGGAAATGCCGCCGCCCGTCGCCATGCTCGTGCAGGTGAAAATGCACCCGCTCCCGGCGCATCTTCCACAGCACATGCACGCCAAGCCCGATCAGCATCAGCCCGACAAGGCCCTCCATCCCCGCCGCCAGCCGCTGCGACAGCACCGCGCCGAACAGCACCACCGGCGCCGAGATCAGCAGCAGCATCGTGGTATGGCCAAGCCCCCAGCTGGCGCCGAGAAAGGCCAGCCGCCCGGGCGTGGCCCGCCCGGAAGAGGCCAGCGTGCCCACCGCCGCCAGGTGGTCCGCCTCCAGCGCGTGCGCCATCCCGACCAGAAAACCGAGTATCAGAAAACTTTCCATGCGTGCCCGACCGGCCCCCAACCAAGCCTCGGAGAGTATGAAATGGTGCCCGGGGGCGGATTTGAACCACCGACACGAGGATTTTCAGTCCACTGCTCTACCCCTGAGCTACCCGGGCACGGGTGCGGCGGAAAGCCGCCGTGGGTCGCGGTGTTCTAGACGCGGCAAGGGGGCATGTCCAGAGGGAAATTTGCGAAAATCGGGCGGAGCGGGGAACTTTGCCGGCGGGGCCGATTCCCCTTCCGCAATGGCGGGAGAGGGCGGCGGGGGGAGACGATTTTTCTGCGAAAAATCGTGCCTCCGGCGGGAGTATTTGTTGAAAGATGAAAGGTCAGGGCGCAAGGTCGTCGAGGGGCAGGCGTTCGCGTTTGCGTTGCAGTTCGAAATTGCCGAGCGGGGTCCAGCCGGCCAGGGCGGTTTCGATCGAATCGCGGCGAAAGGCCGCGCGCAGGGCCTGTTCGACCTGGCGGCGCTCCTTGCGCGGCATCGGGGCGAAGTCGATGACGATCTGCCCGCCGAGCCCGCGGCAGCGCAACAGGCGGGGCAGGTCGCGGGCAAGGGCGATATTGGCCTTCAGCCCGGCGGCCGGGGAGGTGTCGGGGCCGGTATTGACATCCACGGCCACGAAAGCGTGGGTAGGTTCGATAAGTGCAAATCCGCCCCCCTTCAGGGGCTGTTTCGGGCCGAGGATTGTTGAAATCCTGTCATCCAGCCCATGCTCGGCAAAGCAGCCCGGGGCCTCGGCGAAGAGGTCCGGGCGGGGCCAGTCGCGCCAGGCGAGCAGGTGGGCGTCGGGGCCTTCGAGCAGGGCTTCGGGGGTATTGCCTGCGCCCTCCTGCAGCACCTTGTGGGCGAGGTCGCGCATGGATTCGGTATCTTCGGCCACCGCATCTTCATCAGCCTCCTCGGCGGCCGAACGCAGGATCAGCCCGGTGCTGTCATCCCTCGCCTCCATCACCGCATGGGCGATTTCCAAGAGGCGCATGCGCGCTTGCTCGTCGCGGATCCGGCGCGAGAGGTTGATTCCCGGCGCGCCGGGGGTGACGATGGCGTAGCGGCTCTTGAACAGCAGCCGCTCGCTGACCGGCACCGCCTTGCCCTCTTCGGCCCAGCCGGTGACCTGCACCAGCAGCGCCTGGCCGGGGGCGAGCCCCCTGCCCCGGCGCAGATAGGCCGTGCCCTCGGGCAGGCGCAGCATCATGCCCCCCTGCCCTTTCATCGGCCGCTGGCAGATGGCGCGGAAGATGGTGCCGGGGCGCGGGGTGGTGTCGTCGTCCGGGTCCACCAGCAGATCGGTGAGCACGCCGTCTTCGAGCATCGCCGCGGCCTTGCGCCCTCCCAGCGTGTCAAGCGCGATCAGCCGGCCCTTCATGCGCCGGCCCCGAATACCGGGTAGCCCGCCGCCGCGAGCAGCTGGGCGGCTTCGGCCAGCGGCAGGCCCATCACCGCCGAGTAGCTGCCCTGAATCCACGGGATGAAGGCGCCCGCCGGCCCCTGGATCGCGTAGCCGCCGGCCTTGCCCTGCCAGTCGCCGCTGGCGAGATAGGCGCGGATTTCCACCTCCGAGAGGCGCTTCATCCTGACCGTGGTGACCACGTCGCGCGCCCAGGCCCGCTCGGCATTGCGCACCACAAGCGCGGTGATCACCCGGTGGCGGCGCCCGGAGAGCGCGCGCAGGAAGGCCTCGGCCTGCGCCGCATCGGCGGGCTTGCCGAGGATGCGCCGGCCCAGCGCCACGGTGGTATCGGCGCACAGCGCCACCTCGCCCGGCACCAGCTGCATGGCGGCGGCCTTGGCGGCGGCGATGCGCCGGCAATAGGCGCGCGCAAGCTCGCCCTTGAGCGGGGTTTCGTCCACTTCCGGCGGGCGCACCGCATCGGCCACGATCCCCAGCTGCCCCAGCAGTTCCGCCCGCCGGGGCGAGGCCGAGCCGAGGATCAGGCGCGGCTTACTTGAAGCGGTAATTGATCCGCCCCTTGGTGAGGTCATAGGGGGTCATCGCCACCTGCACCCGGTCGCCGGCCAGCACGCGGATGCGGTTCTTGCGCATCTTTCCTGCCATATGCGCGATGATCTCATGGCCGTTTTCCAGCTCGACCCGAAATGTCGCATTCGGCAGGAGTTCCTTCACGACACCGGGGAATTCGAGCTCTTCTTCCTTGGCCATGATGTCTCCTTCAACTCGTTGCACGCCCGGCCAGCCCGGGCACCGGTTAAATGCGCTGTTTTGCCGGACTTTTCAAGGGGTGTAGGCCGATCGCGCCCCGCCCCCGGGCCCGAAATGCCGCCTCCCTTTCGCCTTTCGCCAAATACTCCCGCCGGAGGCACGATTTTTCGCAGAAAAATCGCTCCCGCCCGCCGGCGCCGATCACCGCCGGCCCAGGCTCAGGACCCGCCCGCCCCATCGCGCTCCCGGGGCGGGCCGAAGCGGGCGGTCAGGCGCGCGCGGATCTGGTCGCGGGTCTGGCGGTAGGCCTCCAGCCGCTCCTCGCGCCGCCGCCCCAGCCCGGTCGGGTCCAGCACCGGCCAGTATTCGATCTCCACCGCCGCGTGGCGGGTCAGCTCCTGGGCCATGCGCAGGCTGGCGGGCGAAAGCGCCACGATCAGGTCGAAGCCGGTCAGGTCGTCGCCCCATTCCTGCATTTCCTCGAACGAGCGGGTGCGGTGGCGCGCAAGCTCCAGCCCCAGCTCGGCGCAGACCGCCACCGAGAAGCCGTCCACCTCCATCGAGCCGCGTACGCCGGCGGACTGCACATAGCAGCGCTGGCCGTAAAAGGCCTTCATCATCGCTTCGGCCATGGGCGAGCGCACCGCGTTGTGATCGCAGCAGAAAAGCACCGATTGCGGCAGGCTCCCCATGCTCAGCCCCCCATGCTCAGCCCCAGTGCAGAACGCAGACCAGGGTGAACAGGCGCCGCGCGGTGTCCCTGTCCAGCTCGGCCTTGCCCGCCAGGCGCTCGCGCAACAGTTCCGCGCCCTCGTTGTGGATCCCGCGCCTTCCCATGTCGATCGCCTCGATCTGGGCCGGCGGCAGCTTCTTGACCGCCTCGAAATAGCTCTCGCAGATCGAGAAATAGTCCTTCACCACCTGCCGGAAAGGCCCCAGCGAGAGGTGGAATTCCGCCGCCTTCTCGCCACTCTCGGTCGATATGTCGAAGACCAGCCGGCGGTCGCGGATCGCAAGCCGCAGGCGGTAGGGACCGGCCGGCGGCGCCACATCGCCGCGCGCGGGCAGGGCGAAGCGGTTCTCCTCCAGCAGGTCGAACATCGCCACCCGCCGCTCCTGCTCGATCGCCGGCGTCGGCGCGGCCAGCCCGGTCTCGTCGATCTCGATATGGCTGATGCGGTCAGTCATCCGCGCCCCCATCCGCGCCCCCGTTCAGCCGCGCAAGCCGCGCGCTCACGCTGAGCCCATGCGCCTCCAGGCTCTCGGAGCGCGCCAGCACCTCCGCCGCCGGGCCGATCGCCGCCAGCGCCGCGGGGCTCATCCGCGCAAGCGTGGTGCGCTTGAGGAAGTCCATCACGCTCAGCCCCGACGAAAAGCGCGCCGAACGCGCCGTGGGCAGCACATGGTTGGGCCCGCCCACATAATCGCCGATCGCCTCGGGCGTCCACTTGCCCAGAAAGATCGCCCCGGCCTCGGTGCATTTCGCCGCCAGCCCATCCGCATCGGCCACGCAAAGCTCCAGATGCTCGGGGGCGATGCGGTTCGAAAGCGCCGCTGCCTCCTCCAGGTCGCGCACCAGGATCACCGCGCCATAGTCGCGCCAGCTTGCTCCGGCCACGGCCCGGCGCGCAAGCGTGGCAAGGCGCGCCTCCACCGCGCGCCCCACCGCCTCGGCCAAAGCCGCATCGTCGGTGATCAGGATCGCCTGCGCGCTTTCGTCATGCTCGGCCTGGCTCATCAGATCCAGCGCCAGCCAGTCCGGGTCGTTATCCGCATCGGCAATCACCAGGATCTCGCTGGGCCCGGCGATCATGTCGATCCCCACCCGGCCAAAAACCCGCCGCTTGGCCGCCGCGACAAAGGCATTGCCGGGCCCGGTGATCTTGCCCACCGGGGCGATGCTCTCGGTGCCCCAGGCAAGCGCGGCAATCGCCTGGGCGCCGCCGACCCGGTAAATCTCATCCACTCCGGCAAGGCGCGCGGCCAGCAGCACGGCCGGGTTCACCACGCCGTCAGGGGTGGGCACGCAGATCGCCAGCCGACCCACACCGGCGACCCGCGCGGGGATCGCATTCATCAGCACGCTCGAAGGATAGGAGGCAATGCCGCCGGGCACATAGAGCCCCGCCGCGCCGACCGGGCTCCAGCGCCAGCCAAGCTCGGCGCCGCTCTCATCCACCCAGCGCTCTTCGGGCGCGGGCATCTGGCGGGCGTGATAGGCACGGATGCGCTCGGCGGCAAGCTCCAGCGCCGCCCGCTCGGCCGCGGGCACCTCGGCGGCCACCGCCTCGATCTCGTCCTGCGAAAAGGCCAGCCCCCCCGCCGCCAGGCGCACCCGGTCGAACTTCTCGGTCAGCTCGATCAGCGCCGCATCGCCGCGCGCGCGCACATCGGCGATGATGTCGGCCACCACCGCATCCACATCCGGGCTGTCCTCGCGCTTCATCGCCAGCAGCGCGGCAAAGCGGGTCTCGAAATCGGCATCGGTCGTGTTCAGAAAATGCGGCATGTCATCACTCCTCGCCCCCACATAACCGCCCGGCCCCGCCCCCTCAAGGCTACCCTTTCTTCTGTTCGAAAATATCCCGGGGGCGTGGGGGCAGCGCCCCCACATGCTCACAGCATGCTCACAGCGGATGTTCGGGCACCTTGCCGGAAGGGGCGCGGTAGGGCCGGGTCACGTCCTTCAAGAGCAGGTTGATGCTCTCGACCTCGAGCCGCACCGCCCCGTCGCCGGCCAGCGTCAGCACCAGCGCGCCGGTGCCGTCCGCGCCAGGCTCGAAGGCAAGCGCCAGCAGCGACAGCACCGTATCCCCATCGCCGGGCGCCACGCCCTGGCTCTGCACCTTCAGCACGTCGTCGATGACCAGCAGGCTCTGCACCCGCTCGGGCGGGCGCGCCCCGGAGCGTGCCAGCGGGTCTTCCCAGCGAAAGCGGTTCAGCAGCAGGGCGAAGCGGCGCTCGCGGGCAAGCCAGCGCATTTCGCTGGCCGCAAACACCGCATCCTGCACCAGCGCCGAAATCACCGCGAGATCGTCCACATCCGCGGCCAGCAGGCGCAGCGGCGCCTCGTCGCCATCCTCGAATCGCGCGTCTTCCACCATCAGCCCTTCACCCGCTCGATCTTCGCGCCCACCGCGCCGAGCTTCCGTTCCAGATGCTCATAGCCCCGGTCCAGGTGATAGACCCGGCTGACTACCGTCTCCCCCTCGGCCGCAAGCCCGGCAAGGATCAGGCTCACCGAGGCGCGCAGGTCCGTCGCCATGACCGGCGCCCCGCGCAGCCGCTCCACCCCGCGCACCGTGGCGGTGCCGCCATGGACCTCGATATCGGCGCCCATGCGCATCAGCTCCGGCGCGTGCATGAAGCGGTTTTCAAAGATCCGCTCCTCGAGCACGCTGGTGCCCTCGGCGGTGCAGAGCATCGCCATCATCTGCGCCTGCAGGTCGGTGGGAAAGCCGGGATAGGGCGCGGTGGTGACATCGACCGCGCTGAGCCGCCCGCCCCCGCGCCGGACCCTGACCCCGCGCTCCGTCTCCTCCACCGAGACCCCGGCGGCGTCGAGCTTCTCGGCGAATGCCGCCACCAGGTCGAGCCGCCCGCCGATACATTCCACCTCGCCCCCGGCAATGGCCGGCGCCAGCATGTAGGTGCCAAGCTCGATCCGGTCGATCACCACCGGATGGGTGGCGCCATGCAGGCGATCCACCCCCTCGATGGTGATTTCGCTGCTCCCGTCGCCCTCGATCTCGGCCCCCATGGCGCGCAGGCAGGTGCAGAGATCGACGATCTCGGGTTCGCGGGCGGCGTTTTTCAGCACCGTGGTGCCGCGCGCCAGCGTGGCGGCCATGACGATGTTTTCCGTCGCCCCCACCGAGGCAAAACCCATCTCGTAAACCGCGCCCCTGAGCCCGCCCGGCGGGGCCTTGGCGTGCAGATAGCCGTCCTTCAGCTCGATCTCGGCGCCCATCGCCTCGAGCCCGTGGATATGAATATCCATCGGCCGCGCGCCGATCGCGCAGCCGCCGGGCAGGCTCACCACCGCCCGGCCAAGGCGCGCCAGCAGCGGCCCCAGCACCAGGTTCGAGGCGCGCATCTTGCGCACGATGTCGTATTCGGCGACATGGCTTTCGAGATTGTGGCTCGACATGGCCAGCACCTGCCCGTCCTGCAGCCTGGTGGCCTCGCATCCGAGCGAGCGCAAAAGCTCGGTCATGGTATTGATGTCGGAAAGGCGCGGGGCGTTGGTCAGCGTCAGCGGCTCCTCGCTGAGCAAGGTCGCCGGCATCAGCGCCAGACAGGCATTCTTGGCCCCGGCAATGGGGATCTCGCCAGAAAGAGCGCCGCCCCCGGTCACGATGATCTTGTCCATTTGCCTGCCTCATTTCCTGTCTGGTGCCGCGCCAGCCGCGTCTTTTCCCGCCTCGCCCGCCCGCGCGCGCGCCTGCGCCTTGCGCCGGGCCATGTTGGCCTTGAGCGCCGCCTTCAGCCGCGCTTCGCGCGCCGTGCCCTTCTGCGCGCGCATACCCGCCCCGGATGAAGCACCTTTTCCACCGCTCATGCCCCTCTCTACCCCAGCCCGCCGGGAGCGTCCAGATAACGCTTGCACGCCTGCGCGAATGCGGCTAATCAGCCGCCACGAAGCGGGCTGCTGTAGCTCAGTGGTAGAGCGCACCCTTGGTAAGGGTGAGGTCGGGAGTTCAATCCTCCCCAGCAGCAC
>JALWTH010000072.1 GCA_027082975.1 Paracoccaceae bacterium
CTGTTCGGCACGACCGGGCTCGACCCGGTGGTGCATGCGCTGTTCTGGTCGATGGTGGCCAATACCAGTGCCTTCGTGCTCGCTTCGCTGCTGTCCTTCCCGTCCCCGCTCGAGCGCCTGCAATCGGCGCAGTTCGTCCACGCGCTGGCGCGCAGCACCGCGGCGCCGGGCTGGATCGGCGGGGCCAGCGGGGCCGAAGACCTGCTGATCCTGGCTCAGCGGATCATGGGGGCGGGCGAGGCGCAGGCGCTGTTCTCGGCCCATGCGGCGCGGCAGGGCAAACAGGGCTATCTGCCTGATCCCACGGCGGAATTCATCGAAGCACTGGAGCGCGAACTGGCCGGCTCCGTGGGCGCGGCCACGGCGCATGCGATGATCGGGCAGATCACCGGGGCTGCGGCGGTCTCGGTCGATGACCTGATGGCGGTGGCCGACGAGACCCAGCAGGTGCTCGAATATTCCGCCCGCCTCGAAGCCCAGCAGGCAGAGCTCGCCCGCACCGCCCGCCAGCTTGAAGTGGCCAACGAGAAGCTGACCCAGCTTTCGCTGCAAAAGGACGCTTTCCTGAGCCAGATCAGCCACGAGCTGCGCACGCCGATGACCTCGATCCGCGCCTTTTCCGAGATCCTCGCCGATGCGGGCGAGGGGCTCAGCCCCGAGGCGCGGCAGAAATACGCAACCGTGATCCAGGACGAGACCATCCGCCTGACCCGGCTGCTGGACGACCTTCTGGACCTCTCGGTGCTGGAAAACGGCCAGGTCAGCATGGATATGCGCGAAGTGCCGCTGGGCGAGGTGCTGGAGCGGGCGCTGGCCTCCACCGCTTCTGTGATCACAGAAGGCGGAGTGAAGCTCATCCGTGATCACAATAGCGAAAACCACCGCCTCCACACCGATCCCGGCCGCCTCGCGCAGGTCTTCATCAACCTTATCGCCAATGCGGTGAAATACAATGACTCCGCCTCCCCGAGAATCGAAATTCGCGTGGCAAAACAGGAGAGTAACCTGATCGTCGACCTGATAGACAACGGCCCCGGAATCGCTCCTGAGGCGCGCGAGGTGATCTTCGAGAAATTCTCCCGCCTGTCCGATCAGGCCGCCGCCGGCAGCGCCGGTCTGGGGCTGGCGATCTGCCGCGAAATCATGGAGCGCCTCGGCGGCTCCATAGAATATCTGCCCGGCCAGGGCGGGGCTGCCTTCCGGCTGCGCCATCCGCTGCAGGAAAATCCCGATTGAGGCGGACAGTTCAACGGATTGTTAACCTTCCTGCGCCATGCTGCTCGCACAGGCTGAAACGACAGGCAAGGTGGCTGAGCCGGAGAGAACTGCATGGCGGATGGCAGTGCGAGTGTGAGCGTGATGCGGCGCAAGGCCGGGGCAGGGCGCCCCGAGCCGGAGATTCCGCGCTTTGATCTCGGGCGCGCGCTCAAGCTGGCCTTTGCCCAGGCGGCAGAGGAGGAACTCGGCCTCGCCGTCAGCGCCAGCCCCGCGGGCAAGGCAAAGGGGCGCAGCACCATTGCCAGGGCGCTGGAGGGCCTGCCCGAGAGCACGCTTTACCTGCTGCTGGAGGGGCCCGGCGAGCGCTTCGGCCTGCTGATCCTCGATGCCGCGAGCCTCGCGGCGCTGATCGAGGTGCAGACCACCGGCCGCGTGGTCGCCGGCCCGGCGCCCGAGCGGGTGCCCACGCGCACCGATTCGCTGCTGGTGGCGGGATTCGTCAACCGCCTGCTGGCGCTGTTTCACGAACTGGCTGCCGAGGGCGAGCTGGATGCGGCGCCGGGCCTCGCGGGCTTTCGCCAGCTTTACAAGCTCGCCGATGCGCGCGCGGTGGGGATGACGCTGCCCGACATCTCCTATGACCTTTTCAGCCTGCAGGTCGAATATGGCGATGGCGCCAGCCGGCAGGGGCAGGTCACCCTGCTGCTGCCCCCGGTCGTTGCCGGGGCCGGGAAGGCTCTGAGCGGGGCGAAGTGGCGGGAGCGATTCGTGGAGATCGTGCGCGAGGTGCCGGCAGAGATGGAGGC
>JALWTH010000073.1 GCA_027082975.1 Paracoccaceae bacterium
CATGGGTCTACGCCCTACAAACGCCTGCGCAACGCCGGAAAACCCCACAAGCTCGCCCTGGTCGCCGTCATGCGAAAAATGCTCATAACCCTCAACGCAATGCTCCGCGACAACCGCGATTTCGAAAACATGACAAACACTGTTGCTCCGGGGGTCCGGGGGTGTGAAACCCCCGGCTGGTCGCCGGGGCGTCAGCCCGGCGAAATCCTTTCACGCCGTGCGGTGAAATGCCCGATCAGGACCGAGGCCAGCACGCAGGCAGTAAAGAACCACAGCCCCCAGGCGGTCTCGATCCTGCCCACGCCCACGCCCTTGACCGCCACGATATAGAGCGCGACCAGAAACACGTCGGCCATGGCCAGCTTGCCCAGAATATTGAGCGCTGCCAGCACCTTGCGCCGCATCAGGCCGAAATGGATCAGGCTGAGGCCGATCGTCTTGAGCATCGGCGCGAACATGGCAAAGAAGGTCACCAGCAGCGCCAGGCGCGCATCCTCGCCCCAGAGCGCCTGCATCCCGGAGACGATCGAGACGTCCGCCATGCCGAACCAGCCGGTCAGCGCGGTGCGCAGGATCGGCGCGAACCATGAGAGCGGAAAGGCGACGAGCAGGGCGAGGTTGGCGAGCTTCAGAAAGGTATTCATCCATGGCCGTCCGGGTCAGATGTCCTTTGAGATAGGCGCTTGCAACAGTGATGACAAGCAGACGGCGCGCGCGGGGGCCTTCCTGTTTGCCCCCGGCCCCTTACCGCTTTCACGGCAAGCGCTCGATCAGATGGGCAAAGCTGCCCGAGACCCGCCCGCGTCTGAGCCCCATGGGCGCGAGCGCCGCCCCCTCGGCATCCCGGGCCTCGAAAAGCGGCGCGCCCTCGGCCCTGAGCGTGGTGGCATAGTGGAATTCGTGCCCCGCCCAGCGCCCGGCAAAGGGGCCGGTGGCGGCGCTGAGGCGGCGATAGCCCAGGTGCAGCTTGCGGGCGGCAAAGGAGGTTTCGAGCGCGAGCAGCCCCAGCATCCGGTGGCGCGCGCCATCGGCGGTGACCAGCCCTTCGCCCAGCACCATGTAGCCGCCGCACTCGCCATAGACCGGGCAGGGCGCGGCCCGCATCGCGGCGCGGAAGGTCTCGGCGGCGGCGAGGCGGGGGGCATGAAGCTCCGGGTATCCGCCGGGCAGAAAGATGAAATCGGCGCGCGGGTCCGGGGCCTCGTCGGCCAGCGGCGAAAAGCGGCTGATCTCGACCCCACCCGCGCGCCAATCGGCAAGGATATGCGGATAGGCAAAGCTGAAGGCCGCGTCTTCGGCAATGGCGATGTGCTGGCCTGGCGGCGGGATTCGTGCAGGGGGCTCGGGCCGGGGCAGCGGGGCGGCGAGGGCGGCGAGGGCGTCAAGGTCGATATTTTCTTCAACGATATCCGCCACTTGCTCGAGATAGGCCGCCAGCGCCGGGTGCTCGCGGGCCTGCACGAGGCCCAGGTGGCGGGCCGGGTGCTCGAGCCCCGCCTGCCGGCGGATCGCTCCCAGCACCGGCAGGCCGAGCGGTGCCAGGGCCGCGCGCAGCATGGCTTCGTGGCGCGCCGAGCCAAGCTTGTTGAGGATCACGCCGGCAATGCGCACGCCCGCATCATGGGCGGCAAAGCCCGCCACCAGCGGGGCGATGCTGTGGGCCATGTGCGCCGCATCCACCACCAGCACCACCGGGAGCGACAGCAGGCGGGCGAGGTCGGCGCTCGCGCCCCTGCCCGCGGGCGGCGCGCCGTCAAACAGCCCCATCGCGCCTTCCACCAGCAACAGGCCCTCTCCGGCGGCCAGCGCCTTCAGCCGGGCAGGGGGCATCGCCCAGGCGTCGAGATTGGGGCAGGGGGCGGCGCAGGCGGCCTCGTGAAAGCGCGGGTCGATGTAATCGGGGCCGGACTTGGCCCCGCGCACCGCCACGCCGCGCCGGGCAAGCGCGCGCAGGAGGCCCAGCGTCAGCGTGGTCTTGCCCGAGCCCGAGGCCGGCGCGGCGTGGCGG
>JALWTH010000074.1 GCA_027082975.1 Paracoccaceae bacterium
CCCCGCTCATTTGCGCCCCCATCTGTAGCGCTGCGGCGCATGCGGGTCGCGCACAGGGGGGCCGACCCGCATGCGCCGCAGCGCTACAGATGGGGGCGCAAATGAGCGGGGCGCGGGCGCATATGCTGCCGGGCGGGCGGCTGCATCTGGGCCACGGGCCGATTGATCTGGTGATCGGCGCCGAGGGGGCGCGGGGCGCAAAGGGCGCGCGGGGCGCTGCCTTTGCCGCCGCAAGGGCGCGCTTCGAGGGGCTCCTGGAAGAACTGGTGGCCGAGCTTGCCGCCCTGCGCGCGCCCCTTGGCGAAACCCCGCTCAAAGGCCCTGTCGCCCGGCGCATGGGGGCGGCCATTGCCCCGCATCGGGGCTTCATCACCCCCATGGCAGCCGTAGCCGGCGCGGTGGCCGACGAGGTGCTGGCGGCAATGCTTACCGCCGCCCCGCTCGCGCGCGCCTATGTGAACAATGGCGGCGACATCGCCCTGCATCTGGCGGAGGGCGCGCGCTTTCGCCTCGCCATGGCGGCAGAAGGGGGCCAGCGCCTTGGCGGGATCGAGTTGCCGCACGCGGCGCCTTCGCGCGGCATCGCCACCAGCGGGCGGGGCGGGCGCTCGCTGTCGATGGGGATTGCCGATAGTGTCACGGTGCTGGCCGTCAATGCCGCCGCCGCCGATGCCGCCGCCACGCTGATCGCCAATGCGGTGGACCTGCCCGGCCATGCGGCGATCGAGCGCCGCCCGGCCCGCGCGCTTGCCCCGGACAGCGACCTAGGCGCGCGCCTTGTGGTCACCGGCCTTGGCCCGCTCGGCGCGGGCGAAATCGCCGCCGCGCTCGAAGCCGGCCTTGCCCGCGCCCAAGAGATGCGCGCGCGCGGGCTGATCCATGCGGCGGCGCTGTTTCTGCGCGGCGACATGCGCATTGCCGGCCCCCTGCCGCTCAAGAAACCCGAACCGGAGATGCTCCATGCCTGAGGTCGTCATCCGCAAGCTTGCCAGCCAATGCGAGGAAATCTTTCACGAATTCGGCCCCGCGCCCGAGCGCCCCCATCGCCGCGCGGCAATGCTGGCGGTGATCGAAAACCCCTTTGCCGGGCGCTACGAGCCCGACATCCAGCCCTTCATCGAGGATCTGCGCCCGCTGGGCCTCGCCATGGCGCAGAGGCTGGTGGCGATCCTCGGCGGCGCGGAGCGGATCGAGGGCTACGGCAAGGGCGCGCTGATTGGCGCAGCCGGCGAGCTCGAGCACGGCGCGCTCTGGCACGCGCCCGGCGGCTATGCCATGCGCGAGGCGATCGGCGGCTCCAGGGCCATCGTGCCCTCGTCGAAAAAGGTCGGCGGGGTGGGCGCGCGCCTTGACGTGCCGATCACCCATATCAACGCGTCTTACGTGCGCAGCCATTTCGACTCGATGGAAGTGGGGCTCGAAGACAGCCCCCGCGCCGGCGAAATGCTGCTGGCGCTGGTGATGACCACGGGGCCGCGGGTCCACAGCCGCTCGGGCGGGCTCGAGGCCTGGCAGATCAAGGGAGAGGATGGATTGAGATGAGCGAGGTGAGCGAAATGAGCGAGATGAAAGCGAAGATCAGGAAGATTGCGGTATTTGTCGAGGAGACCCACCGCGAGGCCGGGCGCGAGATCGCGCCTGCCACCCGCAAGGCGGTGGCGGTGGCGGTGATCGAAAACCCCTTTGCCGGCGAATATGTGGAGGATCTGAGCCCGCTGATGGATATCGGCGCCGAGCTTGGCGGGCTTCTGGGCACACGCGCGGTCGAGGCGCTCGCCATCGCGCCCTCTGAGGCCGAAAGCTACGGCAAGGCGGCGATGGTGGGCGAGGCGGGCGAACTGGAACACGCCGCCGCGATCCTGCACCCAAAGCTCGGCGCGCCGCTCAGGAAAGCGGTGGAAAAGGGCGCGGCGCTGGTGCCTTCGTCCAAGAAGATGGGCAGCCCCGGCCAGGCGCTCGACGTGCCGCTCGGCCACAAGGACGCCGCCTATGTGCGCAGCCAT
>JALWTH010000075.1 GCA_027082975.1 Paracoccaceae bacterium
AAGAAGGCCTTGCCCTCTTCATCCTGACCGAAGTTTCTGGGCGGGCAAACGGGGCAGCGCTCTCGGTCGGTCGCCGGGGCGCAAGCCCGGCGAAATTCTCAGGGCCGGACCGCCTCGAGTGAAGAAGCCTCGCGTCGGCGCAGCACCGATTCCCGCCAGGCGATGAAGCTGACCGCGCCGATGATCACCGCGCCGCCGACCAGCACCCAGATATCCACCGGCTCGCCGAACAGCAGCACCCCGAACAGCACCGCCCAGACGATCTGCAGGAAGGTCACCGGCTGGGTCACGCTGATCGGCGCCACGGCGAAGGCGCGCGCCATGCAGTAATGCCCCGCCGTGGCGAATATTGCGACCAGGAACAGCCAGGCGGTTTGCGCGAGTGTTGGCGTGACCCAGACCGCCAGTGCGAAAGGCGCAAGCCCGATGGTGACCGAGATCGACAGCATGGCGATGATCTGCGAGGGGCTGGCCTCGCGCGCAAGGCGCTTGGCGGTGAGGAAGGAGGCGGCAAAGCTGAGGGTGGCGAAAAGCTGCGCGTAGTGGCCCGGCGACAGGGCGCGAAAGCCCGGCCGCAGGATGATCACCACCCCGATCAGCGCCGCCGCCACCGCGAGCAGGCGCCGCGCGGCCAGGCGTTCGCCAAGGAAGAGGGCGGCGCCAAGGGTCACGTAGATCGGGCTCATGTAGCTCATCGCCGTGGCCTCGGCGAGCGGGATGCGCGCCATGGCGTAGAACCATGTCATCACCGCCAGGGTGTGAAACAGCCCCCGCGCGCCAAACAGCGCCCAGGCCCTGCCGCTGAAGCGTGCCCCGGCAAGGCGCAGGATCACCGGCGAGAGCAGCACGATCCCGGCGACAAAGCGCAGAAAGGCCGCTTCGGGCGCGGGCAGCGCGGTGCCCACGGCCTTGACGATCACGTTGACCGCGACGAAGCAGAGCCCGGTCAGCAGCATCCAGCCGATGCCGGCGAGCGGGTTCTGCGGGGGAGAAGTGTCGGCCTGGTCCATGACGCTACCTGACCTGTCACGGCAGGCAGGCGCAAGGCTTCCGTTGCGGCGCTTCGCACCGCCTGCGCAAAGCTGCGTGACAACCGGGTCGTTTGCCGTTATCGGGATGTGCATTCGACAAACCGCAAGCGACTCATGCAGAAATACGACCTTTCCCTGCTCCGGGGCGATCTGTTTGGCGGCGTGACGGCCGCCGTAGTGGCGCTGCCGCTGGCGCTGGCCTTCGGGGTGACGGCGGGGCTTGGGCCCATTGCCGGGATGTACGGGGCCATCGCGGTGGGCTTCTTTGCCGCCATATTCGGCGGCACGCCGAGCCAGGTTTCGGGGCCGACCGGGCCGATGACCGTGGTCATGGGCGCGGTGGTGGCGCAATATGCCGACAGCCTTGAAACCGCCTTTACCATCGTCTTTCTCGGTGGCGCGTTGCAGGTACTGTTCGGGCTGGCGCGGGTCGGGCGCTTTGTCTCCTACACGCCTTATTCGGTGATTTCGGGCTTCATGTCCGGGATCGGCGTGATCATCATCCTGATCCAGATCCTGCCCTTTCTCGGGGTGCCGGTGGCCAGCGGCGGGCCCACCGGCGCGGTGCTGGCCCTGCCGGAGGCGCTTGGCCATATCAATACCGACGCGCTGATCATCGCCGCGATCTCGCTGGCGATCATGGTGTTCTGGCCCGGGCGGCTGGCCAATATCCTGCCGGCGCCGCTGGCAGCCCTGGTGATCGGCACCCTGCTGAGCCTGAGCGTGCTGACCGGCGCGCCGGTGATCGGCGAGGTGCCCACGGGCCTGCCGCCGCTGCATCTGCCGCAGGTCAGCCTGCAGACCCTGAGCCAGGTGATCCAGCCGGCCTTCGTGCTGGCGCTGCTGGGCACGATCGACAGCCTGCTGACCTCGCTGGTGGCCGACTCCATCACCCGCACGCATCACGACTCGAACCGCGAGTTGATCGGCCAGGGGATCGGCAACATGGCCGCGGGTCTTCTGGGCGCGCTGCCGGGCGCGGGCGCGACCATGCGCACCGTGGTCAATGTGCGCGCCGGCGGGCGCACGCCGGTCTCGGGCGCGCTGCACGCGCTGATCCTGCTTTCGCTGGTGCTGGGGCTGGCGCCGCTGGCCGAGGTGATCCCGCATGCGGTGCTGGCGGGCATCCTGATCAAGGTCGGCTGGGACATCATCGACTGGAGCTATCTCAAGCGCATCCGCCACGCCCCGCGCGACAAGGTGGCGGTGATGTTCATCACCCTCGGCCTGACTGTATTCGTCGATCTGATTACCGCCGTTGCGGTGGGGCTGATCGTGGCCGGTTTCGTCACCGCGCGCTGGATGGAGCGCGAGCAGATGCGCGGGGTCACCACAAGGGCGCTGGCCGAGGAGGGGGCGCTGGAAGGCCTCGACGAAGCGGTGCGCGCTCGCCTCGAAGCGCTGGACGGCGAGGTCGCGGTGGTGTCGCTGCGCGGCTCTTTCTCCCACGCCTCGGCGCGCGCCCTGACCCGCCAGCTGGGCGCCGAGATCGCCCATTACCGGGTGATCCTGCTCGACTTCAGCGATGCCGCCTACATGGATACATCGGCGGCCATGGCGATCGGCGAGCTACTGGAGGGCCTGCGGGAGCAGGATATCATCGCCATCGTTTCCGGCCTTGACGGAGACGCCGGGCGTATCCTGCACGCGCTCGGCGTGCTGGGGACGGTGCCGGCGGGCAACCGGGTGGAGAACATGCGCGCGGCGATCAATCGCGCGGTGGAAATTCTCGCCTGATCCCGGCACGCGGGCCGGGACTTTTCGCCAGTCGGGGGGGGCGATTTTTCGCGGAAAAATCGCGTGCCCCTCACCCGCGGCGCGAGCTTCCCCGAGGGCCATATCCGCAGGCGGTCGCCTCAGCCGCCGCACCGCTTGGCGGCGTCTTCCACCGCAGCGGTGAAGCCCAGCAGGTTGAAGGTGTCTTCGGTGCGGGTGCCGCGCTTGGAATAGGCCACGACCACCGCTTCCGCGCCGCGCTTCATGGCGGCGATGATCTTCGCATCCTCTTCGGGCGAGGCGGGCCAGGCGTCCTCGCCCTTGGTGAAGAGCTGGAATTTCTCGCTGCCAATGGTCAGTTCGACCGGCTCTCCGGGCTTGAACGGATAGCCGCCGGTGAAATAGACCTCGCCGGCGATATTCTTCTCGGGTCGCCAGCTGACCATCATCAGGATCGCCCCCCGGCGCACTGAGACCGGGCGCCCGTCCCTGGTATTGACCGTTTCCTTCGGGGTGGAGACGGCCCAGCATTCCTTGGGGTTTTCTTCGACGAAAACGCTCCAGGCGGTATTGGCGGAGACGCGGTTGGTGGAATCCTGCGCCTGCGCCGCCGGGGCGGTGCCGGCCAGTGCGAATGCGAGGATCAAGGATGCGAATTTCGATTTCATGTCCTGACAGCCTCCAGCTGCTTGCCTCATGTCGGTGCCCAGCCTCTCCCGGATGCACGCGGTTTATTATCCTGTGCGGGCAGTCTAACGTGAAAGCGGCGATTTGTTAAAGCCCCGTTGGCGGAATTTCGCGCGTGGCGGGGGGCGAAAGGAGACGGGATGGGCAAGGCAGAAGTGCTGGCCGAGATATGGCGGGGGGGATTTCTGGAGTCGCAACATCTGGGCCACGCCGTGGTGGTGGACAGCAGCGGCGAGATCGTGGCGACCTGGGGAGATGCGGAGCGGGTGATCCTGCCGCGCTCGGCCTGCAAGATGGTGCAGGCGCTGGCGCTGGTCGAAAGCGGGGCGGCGGATGCGGCGGGGCTCGGCAGCGAGCAGCTGGCGCTGGCCTGCGCCAGCCACAATGCGGCGGCGATGCACACGCGCCGGGTGGCCCGCTGGCTGGCGGATCTGGGGCTCGGCGACGAGGACTTGCGCTGCGGGGCGCATATGCCCCGGGACGCGGAGGCGAAGAAGGCGCTCCTGTGCGCCGGCGAGGCGCCGCGCCAGTGGCACAACAACTGCTCGGGCAAACATGCGGGCTTTCTGACCCTGAACCGGCACCTGGGCGGCGGGCCGGAATATGTGGAGGTGGATCACCCGGTGCAAAGGGCGGTGCGCGCGGCTTTCGAGGAGGTGACCGGCGAAGCGAGCCCCGGCCATGCCATCGACGGCTGCTCGGCGCCCAATTTCGCCACCACGCTCACCGGCCTGGCGCGGGCCATGGCCCGGTTTGCCAGTGCCGGTGCAGGGGGCTCGGCGCGCGAACGCGCCATGGTGCGCCTGCGCGAGGCCATGGCCCGCCACCCGGAACTGGTCGCCGGCGAAGGACGCGCCTGCACCCGGCTGATGCGGGCGATGCAGGGGCGCGCCATGGTCAAGACCGGGGCCGAGGCGGTGTTTGTCGCGATCCTGCCCGGGCCGGGGCTGGGGATCGCGCTCAAGGTCGATGACGGGGGCACGCGCGCTTCCGAAGCGGCGATCGCGGCGCTTCTGAGCCGGTATGGGGCGCTCGATGCGGACGATCCGGTGGCGCGGGCCTATACGGATGCGCCGCTCACCAACTGGCGCGGGATCGAATGCGGGCGCCTGCGCGCGTCCAGGGGGCTGTGCGCGAGCGGGTAGAGGCTTGCCGGAGCGTGCGTGCGTGCGCGATTTTTCTGCGAAAAATCGGGCGCGGGCCGCGCGGATAGCGACAGCCCCGGCCGGGTCGGCTCGGATCGGGTCGGGCGTGGCGGCTCAGAGCTGCGGCAGGAAGGAGCCCTTCATGCCGGAGATATGGGCGCGGATCTTCTGCGCGGCGGCGGAAAGCTCGGTATCGGAGCGGTGCAGCAAGTACCAGGCGCGCTCGATCGGCAGGCCGGGGATGTCGAGCGTGACCAGCCGCCCGGTCTGAAGCTCGCCCACCACCGTATGCTGCGAGATCAGCGCGATGCCAAGCCCGGCGATGACCGCCTGCTTGATGGTTTCGTTGGAGCTCATGGTTATCGTGTCATAGGGCGCGCCCTGGCCGATCCGGTCCATGAAGCGGGTCAGCAGGATGCGGGTGCCGGAGCCCACCTCGCGCTCGATGATGGTTTCTGCCAGCAGGTCGGCGGGCGCCACCCGGCCGCGGGCCAGCCGGTGGCCCGGGGGCGCGATGAACACATGCGGGTGCGGCCCCACCGGCTCGGCGGTATTGGCCGGGCTGCGCGGCGGCCGGCCCATGATCGCCAGCTGGATCTGGCGGTAGTCCAGCGCCTCGATGATCTGGCCGCGATTGCCCACGGTCAGCTCGACCTTGATCGCCGGAAAGGCTTCCTTGAGATGCGCCACCAGCGCCGGGGCGAAATACTTGCCGGTCGAGACCACCCCGAGGCGCACCAGCCCGGCAAAGCCGTCGCGAATCGCCGTGACCGCCTTCAGGCAATTGTCCAGCTCGGCCTCGATGCGTCCGGCGGCCTCCAGCACCACCTCGCCCTCTTCGGTCAGCTCCATCCGCCCTGCGTCACCGCGTCGCAGCACATCGGCGCCCAGATGGGCAGAAAGCTGGCGCAGCTGGGTATGCACCGCCGGGGGGGTGAGGTGAATTGCCTCAGCCGCCCGGCTGATCGAGCCATATTGCGCAACCGCGCCAAGTGCCCGCAATTGCTTGAAAGTTATCGCATCCGGTCGCTGCATCTTAAAAATAATTAACTCCGCTCCCCTGCATATTTAAATTTCCTACAGCAAGAATGTATGACACGACAAGGGTGTTTCCGCGACGTTACTGGCGGAGGACTGCCAGGGGGAGAATATGACAGTGACGAAATCAGACGCGATAGCCGACAAGTCCCGCATGCCCGAGAACCTGCATCCGGTGATGGAGGCGCTGGCGAGCGTGGGCGCAGAACTGTGCCGCACCATCAAGCGCGGCCCGCTGGGCGGATCGCTGGCCGCGGCGGTGGGCGAAAACACCGGCGGCGACCAGCAGAAGGCGCTCGACGTGCTGGCCGACGATGCCTTTGCCGCCGCGCTCAGGGGCAGCGGCGTGCGCTACTACGCCTCCGAGGAGCAGGACGACGTGGTAGAAATCGACGAAGGCGGCACGCTGGCCCTGGCCATCGACCCGCTGGACGGCTCTTCCAATATCGACGTCAACGTTTCCATCGGCACGATCTTCTCGATCTTCGAGGCGAAGCCGGGCGACGCGCATGGCTCCTTCCTGCGCCCCACCGACGAGCAGATCGCCGGCGGCTACATCATCTTCGGCCCGCAGACCAACATGGTGGTGACCTTCGGCAACGGGGTCCAATCCTATGTGCTGGACCCGGATTCGGGGCAGTTCGTCCTGACCGACGAGGGCCTGAAAGTGCCGGAGACCAGCAGCGAATTCGCCATCAACGCCTCCAATTACCGCCACTGGCCCGCCGGTATCCGCGCCTATATCGACGATTGCCTGGCCGGCGACGAAGGCCCGCACGAGCGCAATTACAACATGCGCTGGGTGGCCTCGCTGGTGGCCGAGACCCACCGGATCATCACCCGCGGCGGCATCTTCCTCTATCCCGGCGACAAGCGCCCCACCTATGAGCGCGGCCGCCTGCGCATGGTCTATGAATGCGCGCCGATCGCCTTTCTGATCGAGCAGGCCGGCGGCAAGGCCACCGACAGCCACGACCGCCTGCTGGGCCAGCAGGCCGACAGCCTGCACGCGCGCACGCCCTTCGTCTTCGGCTCCGCCGAGAAGGTGGACCGCGTCGCCGCCTATCAGGATCTGCCCCGCGAGGAAGTCTCCGCCCTTTTCGGCAATCGCGGCCTGTTCCGCGCCTGAACGATCCGCGTCTGAACGCTGAGGAAAACCCATGAGCAAGAAACACCCGATCATCTCCGTCACCGGCTCTTCCGGCGCCGGCACCTCCACGGTCAAGAACACCTTTGACCAGATCTTCCGCCGCGAGGGGGTCACGGCGGTGTCGATCGAAGGCGATGCCTTTCACAAGTACAACCGCGCCGACATGAAGGCCGAGCTCGAGCGCCGCTATGCGGCGGGCGACCACGGCTTCAGCCACTTTTCCTACGAGGCCAACGAGCTCGGCGAGCTCGAGCGCGTGTTCCGCGAATACGGCGAGACCGGGCGCGGACGCACCCGCCATTATGTCCATGACGACGCCGAGGCCGCGAAATACGGCGTGCCGCCGGGCGAGTTCACCGACTGGGAGGAGTTTGCCCCCGACAGCGACATCCTGTTTTACGAGGGGTTGCACGGCGCGGTGGTCAATGACGAGGTGAACATCGCCGGATATGCCGACCTCAAGATCGGCGTGGTCCCGGTGATCAATCTCGAATGGATCCAGAAGATCCACCGCGACAAGGCGAGCCGCGGCTACACCACCGAGGCGGTGACCGACGTGATCCTGCGCAGGATGGATGCCTATGTGCACTGCATCACCCCGCAATTCTCCAAGACCGACATCAATTTCCAGCGCGTGCCGGTGGTCGATACCTCGAACCCCTTCATCGCCCGCTGGATCCCGACCCCGGACGAAAGCCTGGTGGTGATCCGCTTTGCCAATCCGCGGGGCATCGACTTTTCCTACCTGATCAGCATGATCCACGACAGCTGGATGAGCCGGGCCAATTCCATCGTCATCCCCGGCGGCAAGATGGACCTGGCCATGCAGCTGATCTTTACCCCGATGATCGAGCGCCTGGTGCGCGAGAGCAAACGTGCCTGAGGAGAGACCCCGATGAGCAACGAAAAGATGATGGCAAACGCGATCCGCGCCCTGGCGATGGACGCGATTCAGGCCGCCAATTCCGGCCATCCAGGCGCGCCGATGGGCTTGGCGGATGTGGCCACCGTGCTGTTCAACCGCTTCATCGCCATCGACCCCTCGGTCGACAAGTGGGCCGACCGCGACCGCTTCGTGATGAGCGCGGGCCATGGCTCGATGCTGGTCTATGCGATCAACCACCTGCTCGGCTATGACGACATGGACATGGAGCAGATCCGCAATTTCCGCCAGTTCGGCTACCGCACCGCCGGGCACCCGGAATACGGCCATGCCAAGGGGATCGAGGTGACCACCGGCCCGCTCGGGCAGGGCATCTCCACCGCTGTCGGCATGGCGCTGGCCGAGCGCATGGCCAATGCCCGCTATGGCGACGATCTGGTGGACCACTATACCTACGTGATCGCCGGCGATGGCTGCCTGATGGAGGGGATCAGCCACGAAGCCATTGATTTCGCAGGGCATCTCGGGCTCGGCCGGATGATCGTGCTGTGGGACGACAACCGCATCACCATCGACGGCGCCACTTCCGTCTCCACCTCCATGGACCAGCAGGCCCGCTTCGAGGCTGCCGGCTGGCATGTGCAGTCTGTGGATGGCCACGACAACGAGGCGATTGCCGCCGCCATCGAGGCCGCGCGCGCGGTGACCGACAGGCCGTCGATGATCGCCTGTCGCACCATCATCGGCTTCGGCGCGCCCAACAAGCAGGGCACGTCGGCCACCCACGGCGCGCCGCTGGGCGAGGAGGAAATCGCCGCCGCCCGCAAGGAACTCGGCTGGGATTACCCGCCCTTCGAGGTGCCCGACGAGGTCTATGCCGACTGGCGCGCCATTGCCGCCCGCGGCAAGGCCGCGCGCGAGGCCTGGGAGGCGCGCCTGGCCGCAAGCCCGAAGCGCGAGGCCTTCGAGGCCGCCCATCGCGCCCCCGACCAGGTGGCGCTGGCCGGGGCGATCGAGCAATACAAGGCCCGCCTTGCCAAGGACGCCCCCAAGGTCGCCACCCGCAAGGCCAGCCAGATGGCGCTCGAGGTGGTCAACGCCACGCTGCCCAACACCGTGGGCGGCTCCGCCGACCTCACCGGCTCGAACCTCACCAAGACCACCGGCATGGAGCCGGTGACGCGCGACAATTACGCCGGCGCCTACATCAATTACGGCGTGCGCGAGCACGGCATGGGCGCGATCATGAACGGGATCTGGCTGCATGGCGGCTTCGTGCCCTATGGCGGCACCTTCCTCGCCTTTGCCGATTACATGCGCGGGGCGATCCGCCTCGGCGCGCTGATGGGGGTGCCGGTGGTGCATGTGCTGACCCACGATTCCATCGGCCTTGGCGAAGACGGCCCCACCCACCAGCCGGTGGAGACCCTGGCCAGCCTGCGCGCCATGCCGAACCTGCGCGTCTATCGCCCGGCCGATGTGGTCGAGACCGCCGAGGCCTGGCAGGACGCGCTGGCCCAGCCGACAACGCCCAGCGCGCTGGCGCTGAGCCGGCAGGGCCTGCCGACCCTGCGCACCAAGCACACCGAGGCCAACATGGTCGCCAGGGGGGCCTATGTGCTGCGCGATACCGACGGCGCGCGCGACGTGACCCTGATCGCCACCGGCTCGGAGGTGGAAATCGCCGTGAACGCCGCCGAACTGCTGGCCAAGGACGGCATCAGGGCCGCGGTGGTCTCGGCGCCCTGCTTCGAGGCCTTTGCCGAGCAGAGCGAGGCATACCGCGCCGAGGTGCTGGGCGAGGCGCCGCGCGTGGGCGTGGAAGCCGCCATCCGGCAGGGCTGGGGGCCGCTTCTGGGCTGCAACAGCGCCTTTGTCGGCATGACCGGCTTCGGGGCTTCCGCCCCCGCCGGCAAGCTCTACGAACATTTCGGCATCACGGCCGAGGCCGTGGCCGAAGCCGCGAAATCACTTCTGTAAGGAGGCCCGGACATGGCACTTATCACTCTCAGGCAACTTCTGGACCACGCCGCCGAAAACGATTACGGCGTGCCGGCCTTCAACATCAACAACATGGAGCAGGGCCTGGCGATCCTGAAAGCCGCCGACGAATGCGACGCCCCGGTGATCCTGCAGGCCAGCCGCGGCGCGCGCTCCTATGCCGGCGACATCATGCTGCGCCACATGGTGCAGGCGCTGGCGGAGATGTATCCGCATATCCCGATCTGCCTGCACCAGGACCACGGCAACAACGAACAGACCTGCCTTTCGGCGATCCGCCACGGCTTTACCAGCGTGATGATGGACGGCTCGCTCAAGGCCGACATGAAGACCCCCGCCGATTTCGCCTATAACGTGGACATCACCGAGCGGGTCGCGCGCATGGCGCATTGGGTCGGCGCCTCGGTCGAGGGCGAGCTGGGCGTGCTGGGCAGCCTCGAGACCGGCGAAGCGGCCAAGGAAGACGGCTCCGGCGCCGAGGGCAAGCTGTCGAAGGACCAGCTTCTGACCGACCCGGACGAGGCTGCCGAATTCGTCAAGGCCACCAAGGTGGACGCGCTGGCCATTGCCTGCGGCACCAGCCATGGCGCCTACAAGTTCTCCAAGAAGCCCACCGGCGAGACGCTGGCGATCAGCCAGATCGAGGCCATTCACGCCCGCATCCCCGATGTGCATCTGGTGATGCACGGCTCTTCCAGCGTGCCCCAGTATCTGCAGGACCTGATCAATGAGTACGGCGGCGAGATGGCCCAGACCTACGGCGTGCCGGTCGAGGAGATCGAGAAGGGCATCAAGTCCGGCGTGCGCAAGGTCAATATCGACACCGACAACCGCATGGCGCTCACCGGCCAGTTCCGCAAGGTGGCGCAGGAGAAGCCGCAGGAATTCGACCCGCGCAAGTTCCTGATCCCGGCCATGGAGGAGATGGGCAAGCTGGTGCGCGACCGCTTCGAGCGCTTCGGCACGGCCGGCAACGCTTCGAAGATCGACGTCATCGACATGGACGAGATGGCGAAACGCTATGCCGACGGCTCGCTGGACCCGAGAGTCGCGTAGCAAGACGAAGGCCGGTGGCGATCTGGACCATCGCCACCGGCCAAAGCCCACCTGAACTCGAAGGAGAAGAGAAATGGACCAGTCAAATCGTTATGCACGACTTGATCTCAAAGAGGAAGACCTGATCGCAGGCGGCGAGCATGTGCTTGTGGCCTATATCATGAAGCCCAAGGAAGGTTTCGGCGATTATCTGGCGACCGCCGCCCACTTTGCCGCCGAAAGCTCGACCGGCACCAATGTGGAGGTCTCGACCACCGACGACTTCACCCGCGGCGTGGATGCGCTGGTCTACGAGATCGACCCGGACAAGGAACTGATGAAGATCGCCTATCCGGTGGCGCTGTTCGACCGCAACATCATCGACGGGCGCGCCATGATCGCCAGCTTCCTGACGCTTGCCATCGGCAACAACCAGGGCATGGGCGACGTGGAATATGCCAAGATGTACGATTTCTACATCCCGCCGCGCTACCTGACCCTGTTCGACGGGCCGGCGACCACCATTTCCGACATGTGGCGGGTGCTGGGGCGGCCGCATGTGGATGGCGGCTTCATCGTCGGCACCATCATCAAGCCCAAGCTGGGCCTGCGCCCGCAGCCCTTTGCCGATGCCTGCTATGATTTCTGGCTCGGCGGCGACTTCATCAAGAACGACGAACCCCAGGGCAACCAGGTCTTTGCCCCGCTCAAGGAAACCATCCCGCTGGTTGCCGACGCCATGAAGCGCGCCCAGGACAAGACCGGCCAGGCCAAGCTGTTCTCGGCCAATATCACCGCCGACGACCACTACGAGATGCTGGCGCGCGGCGAGTTCATCCTCGAAGCCTTCGGCGAGAACGCCAACCATGTGGCCTTCCTGGTGGACGGCTATGTGGCCGGCCCGGCGGCGGTCACCACCGCGCGGCGCAACTTCCCGGCCCAGTATCTGCATTTCCACCGTGCCGGCCACGGCGCCGTGACCTCGCCCCAGACCCAGCGCGGCTATACCGCCTTCGTGCTGGCCAAGATGGCGCGGCTGATCGGGGCCTCGGGTATCCATGTGGGCACGATGGGCTTCGGCAAGATGGAAGGCGAGCCTTCGGACCGCCAGATCGCCCACATGATCACCGACGACAGTGCCGACGGCCCCTATTACCATCAGGAATGGAACGGGATGAAGCCGACCACCCCGATCATCTCCGGCGGCATGAACGCGCTGAGGATGCCCGGCTTCTTCGAAAATCTCGGCCATTCCAACCTGATCCTGACCGCCGGCGGCGGCAGCTTCGGCCATATCGACGGCGCGGCCGCCGGCGCGACCTCGCTGCGTCAGGCCGAGCAGTGCTGGAAGGAGGGCGCCGATCCGCTCGAATTCGCCAAGGAGCACAAGGAATTCGCCCGCGCCTTCGAGAGCTTCCCGCATGATGCGGACCGGCTCTATCCCGGCTGGCGCGAGGCTCTGCGGATCAACTCCGCAGCCTGATCCGACGACAGGCGGGGCGGGCCGTATCGCCCGCCCCGCACCCCTACCACGACCCGGAGACAAGCCATGTCCTTTGACCGTTCCATCAAGATCGCGCCGTCGATCCTTTCCGCCGATTTCGCCGATTTCGGTCGCGAGATCCAGGCCATCGAGGCCCAGGGCGCCGACTGGGTGCATGTGGATGTGATGGACGGGCATTTCGTCCCCAACCTGACCTTCGGCCCGCCCGCCGTGGCCGCCTTTCGCCCGCATGTAAAGACCTTCATGGATGTCCACCTGATGATCGCTCCGGTGGACCCTTACATCGAGGCCTATGCCGAGGCCGGGGCCGACATGATCGTGGCGCATGTGGAGGCCGGGCCGCATCCGCACCGCACGCTGCAGGCGATCCGCGCCACCGGCAGGAAGGCCGGCATCGCGCTCAATCCGGGCACGCCCGCCTCGGCGGTCGAATACCTGCTGGACCTTGCCGACATGGTGCTGGTGATGAGCGTGAACCCCGGCTTTGGCGGGCAGAAATTCATCGCCTCTTCGGTGCAGAAAGTGGCGCAGATCCGCCAGATGATCGGCGATCGCGAGATCCACATCCAGGTCGATGGCGGGGTGGACCCGAACACCGTCGGCGCGCTGGCCGCCGCCGGGGCCGATTGCTTCGTGGCCGGCTCGGCGGTGTTTCGCGGCGGCTCGGTCGAAAATCCGGCCCCCTACGGCGAAAACATCCGCGCCATTCGCGCCGCCGCCGAAGCCGCGCTCTGAGACAGTCCGAGAGGAGTAAGACCATGGCAGCCATCCCCCCCGTCTGCGAATTCGGCACCCCCGCGCCGGGCTTCACCCTGCCCGACGTGGTGAGCGGCAAGCAGGTGAGCCTGGCCGATGTGGCCGGCCCCAACGGCACGCTGGTCATGTTCATCTGCAACCACTGCCCCTATGTGCTGGCGGTGCTCGACCGGATCGTGCGCGACGCGCGCGACCTGCAGGATCTGGGCATCGGCGTGGTGGCGATCTCGTCCAACGACGTGGAGACCTACCCCCAGGACGGCCCCGACAAGATGGCCGAGATGGCCCGCGAGCGCGGCTTTCCCTTTCCCTATCTCTACGACGAGAGCCAGGATGTGGCGCGCGCCTTTGGCGCTGTCTGCACGCCGGATTTCTTCGGCTACAACAACAGGCTGGAGCTACAGTATCGCGGCCGTCTCGATGCCTCGCGCAAGGAGGCCGGCCCGGCGGACCTGCGCCGCGACCTTTACCTTGCCATGAAGGAAGTGGCCGAGACCGGGCGCGGCCCGGCCGAGCAGCACGCCTCCATGGGCTGTTCGATCAAGTGGAAGGACGGGGCCGGGTGAACATCGTATTCGATCTCGACGGCACCCTGATCGACAGCGCGCCCGATATCCGCGCCGCGGCCAATGCGATGCTCGCGGCCGAGGGCGCCGCGCCGCTCGACATGGCCACCACGATCGGCTTCATCGGCAACGGCATCCCGAAATTCGTCGAACGCGCCATGCGCGCGCGCGACCTGCCCGAGGCCGACCACGCCCGCCTGACCGAGGCCATGCTTGCCGCCTATGACAGGGACCCGGCCACGCTTTCGTGCCTCTATCCGGGGCTCGAGGGGCTGCTGCCGGCGCTGAAAGAGGCGGGCCACCGGCTCGGCATCTGCACCAACAAGCCGCTGGCGCCTGCGCGCCGGATCCTCGATATTTTCGGCATTACCGACCTGTTCGACGTGATCATCGGCGGCGACAGCCTGCCGGTGAAAAAGCCCGACCCGGCCCCGCTCATCGCCGCCTTCGAGGCGCTGGGCGCGGGCGCGCGGCTCTATGTGGGGGATAGCGAGGTGGACGCCGAGACCGCCGCGCGCGCTTCCGTCCCCTTCGCGCTTTTCACCGAAGGCTACCGCAAACAGCCGGTGGAGGCGCTCGCCCATGTGCTGGCATTCGACCATTTCGACGCCCTTGGCGCATATCTGGAAACCACCCGTTCGTGAGGCCCCGCGATGGAACTGAAAGCCCTGATCTTCGATGTGGATGGCACGCTCGCCGAGACCGAGGAGGCGCACCGCGCCGCCTTCAACGAGGTCTTTGCCCGCCACGGGCTGGGCTGGCACTGGTCGATGGAGGATTACCGCGCGCTTCTCAAGACCACTGGCGGCAAGGAGCGGATGCGCGCCCATCAGGCGGGCCTGCCCGAGGGCGCGCGCCGGCTGACGGACGAGGAAATCGCCGCCCTGCACAAGGAAAAGACCGCGCTCTATGGCGAGATACTGGCGCGCGGCGAACTGGCGCTGCGCCCCGGCGTGGCCGACCTGATCACCCGCGCCTGCGCCGCCGGGCTCCGGGTCGCGGTGGCCACCACCACCAATGTTCCCAATGTCGAGGCGCTCGCCCGCTGCTGCTGGGGCAAGGGCGCGGACGAAGTGTTTGACGTGGTGGCCGCAGGCGATGAGGTCGCGGCCAAGAAGCCCGCGCCGGACGTGTTCCTGCTGGCGCTCGAGCGGCTCGGTCTGGAGGCGGAGGCCTGCATCGCCTTCGAAGACAGCCTGAACGGCCTGCGCTCGGCCCATGGCGCGGGGCTGCGAGCGGTGGTGACGCCCTCGGTCTATACCGACGATCAGGATTTTTCCGCCGCCGAACTGGTCGTGCCGAGCCTCGAGGGGCTCGACCTGGCGGCGCTGGCGCGGCTTTGAGCGCCGCTCTTCGCCTCAGGTGACGCGGGCGCGGGCGTGGTATTCGGGGCGGTCCCAGAGGCGGCCCCGGATGACTTCGGCGATGGTGGCGGCGGCGGTGTCGATATCGGATTCGTCGATATAGAGCGGGGTGATGCCGAAGCGCACGATGTCGGGCGCGCGAAAGTCGCCGATCACCCCGCGCGCGATCAGCGCCTGCATGGCGGCATAGCCATGCTCGAAACGAAACGAGACCTGGCTGCCGCGCTGCTCCGGCGCGCGCGGAGAGGCAAGGGAGAGTTCGGGGCAGGCAGCCTCGACCGCCGCGATGAAGCGCTCGCTCAGCGCAACGGAGCGCGCCCGCAGCGCGTCCATCTCGACCCCGTCCCAGACATCCATCGCCGCATCGAGCGCGGCCATCTGCAGCACCGGCGGCGTGCCCACGCGCATCCGCTCGATGCCGGGTGCGGGGCGGTAATCGGGGGCGAAGGCAAAGGGCGCCTCATGGCCCAGCCAGCCCGAAAGCGCCGGGCGCGCACGCTCCGCATGGCGCGGGGCGGTGTAGATGAAGGCGGGCGCGCCGGGGCCGCCATTGAGGTATTTGTAGGTGCAGCCCACGGCGAAATCGGCACCGGCGCCGGCCAGATCCACCGGCAGCGCGCCGGCCGAATGGGCGAGATCCCAGATCACCAGCGCGCCCGCCGCATGGGCGGCGCGGCTGAGCGCTCTCATGTCGTGGCGCCGGCCGGTGCGGTAATCGACCTCGGTCAGCATCAGCACCGCGACCTCCTCGCTGATATGCTCCGCCACCTCCTCGGGCGGCGGAGTCACCAGCCGGTGGCCGCGCCCCAGCGAGGCGATCAGCCCCTGCGCCATGTAGAGATCGCTCGGGAAATTGCCGCTGTCGGAAAGGATCACCCGGCGCTCGGGGCGCATTTCCAGCGCTGAGGCCAGCGCCTGGTAGAGCTTGATCGAGAGCGTGTCGCCCAGCACCACATGGCCCGGCTCGGCGCCGATCAGCCGGGCGATCCGGTCGCCGATGCGGGCGGGCTGCTCCATCCAGCCGGCCCGGTTCCAGGCGGTGATCAGCATTTCGCCCCATTCCTCGCGCGCGCAGCGCTCGAGCCGGGACGCGGCGGCGCGCGGCAGGGGGCCGAGCGAATTGCCATCGAGGTAGATCACCCCTTCGGGCAGATGAAACATCTCTCTGGTCGCGCGAAAATCGGTCATGCCTGCCTCCCGGGATGCAGGCCCAGCTTTCGGAGATTTGCGCCCGATGTCAAACCGTTCCGCGAATAGCTGGATTCCCCCGGCGAAGTCGGGCAAGCTACGGACGAGTCACAGGCTGCATCCGCCGGAGGCGGGCGCTTTTGCAAGGAGGGAGAGAGAATGAAGCATTTGGTGAAAGCGGGGATCGTGGCCCTGGGGCTGGGAGCCGTGGCGCACAGCGCCTGGGCGCAGGGGGACTGCGCGGCGGGCAAGACGCTCACCGATGGCGTGCTGACCATCGCCACCGGCAATCCGGCCTATTTCCCCTGGGTGATCGACGACGCGCCCGAGACCGGCAAGGGCTTCGAGGCCGCCGTGGCGCTGGAAATCGCCAGGCGCATGGGTTTCGAGGGCGATGCGGTCAAGTGGGTGCGCACCTCGTTTGACGAGGCGATCCAGCCGGGGGCCAAGAATTTCGACTTCAACATCCAGCAATACTCGATCACGCCCGAGCGCGACGAATTCATCGACTTCTCCGCGCCCTATTACACCGCCGCGCAGTCGGTGGTGGTACGCAAGCCTGCGGTGGATGCCGGGGCCACGGCGACGGTCGATTCGCTCAAGAGCCTGAAATGGGGCGCGGTGGAAAGCACCACTTCGCCGGGGCTGATCCAGGAGCTGATCTCGCCGGATGCGGACATGCTGCTTTACAACGACGTGGCCGATTCGGTCGAGGCGCTGAAGGCCGGCCAGGTGGACGCTATCATGCTCGACCTGCCCTCGGCGCTCTTTACCGCCGCGGTGCTGCTCGATGACGGCGTGGTGCTGGGCCAGTTCGAGACCGGCGGCGACAGCCCGGACGAGCTGGGGCTGGTCTTCGAGGAGGGCAACCCGCTCAGGGATTGCGCCAACGAGGCGATTGCCGCGATGAAGGCGGACGGTACCCTGAAGGCGATCGAAGCCGAATGGCTGCAGGACGCAACCGGCGTGCCGGTGATCAAGTAAGCGGGCGTGGGGGCCCCTGACAGACAGGCGGCGCCGGCAGGCGCTGGCGCCGCAGGGCGCGAATTCGGCCCGAGCCGGCGCGAGCTGCGCGAGCGGCGCGAGCGCCGCCGCTCGCTGCTGATCGCCGCTGTCAGCACCGCGCTGACCATCGCCGCGATCGTCATCCTGGTGCCCATGACCCCGGGCTGGGAAAGGGTGCAGAAGGCGTTTTTCAACGAAGGCGTGTTTCTCAAGACCTTCCCCAAGCTGCTCGATGCCTTCTGGCTCGACGTGGCGATGTTCCTGTGGTGCGCGCCGCTGATCGCGCTCTGGGGGCTGGTGCTGGCTCTGATGCGCGATGCGCGCAGCCCGGCGCTCTACCCCCTGAAGCTGTTCGCGATCCTCTACAGCGACCTGTTTCGCGGCGTGCCGGTGATCCTGGTGATCTACCTGATCGGCTTCGGCATCCCCGGCCTCGGCCTGCCGCGGCCATGGAACAGCCCCTATATCTGGGGCACGGTGGCGCTGGTGCTGTCCTACTCGGCCTATGTGGCCGAGGTCTACCGCGCCGGGATCGAATCGATCCACGAAAGCCAGCGCGCGGCGGCGGTCTCGCTGGGGCTGAGCCATGGCGACGTGATGCGCTTCGTGGTGCTGCCGCAGGCGATCCGCCGGGTGATCCCGGCAGCGATGAACAACCTCATCTCGCTGCAAAAGGACGTAGCCTTGGTCTCCTTCATCGGCCCGGTCGAGATCTTTCGCCAGGCGGGCGTGTACAAATCGCTCTACGCCAATTTCACCCCCTATGTGGGGGCGGCGCTGATCTTTCTGGTGGTCACCGTGCCCGCCACCCGCGCGGTGGACCGCATGATCGCCCGCCAGCAACGCCGGCAAAGCTGAGGGAGCGGCGCGCGATGAAGCTCGAGATCACCGACCTGTGGAAGAAATTCGGCGCCAACGTGGTCTGCAAGGGGATCGACCTTGCGGTGAACGAGGGCGAGATGGTCTGCCTGATCGGCGCGTCGGGCTCGGGCAAGTCCACGCTCCTGCGCTGCATCAACCTGCTCGAGCCGGTGGATGACGGGCGCATCCTGCTCGACGGGCTGGAGATCACCGACCCGGAGCAGGACCCCCAGCCGATCCGCCAGCGCATCGGCATGGTGTTTCAGAGCTACAACCTGTTTCCCCACATGACCGCGCTCGAAAACGTGCTGCTCGCCCCGCGCCGGATCACCGGGAGGAGCCGGGCTGAACTGCGGCCCATGGCCGAAGCGCTGTTCGAGCGCTTCAACCTCGCCGACCGGATGACCCATTACCCGGACCAGATGTCGGGCGGCCAGCAGCAGCGGGTGGCGATCATCCGTGCGCTGGCGATGAAGCCCGAGGTGATGCTGTTTGACGAGGTAACCTCGGCGCTCGACCCCGAGCTTGTCGGCGAGGTGCTCGACGTGTTGCGCGCGCTCAAGGCCGAGGGCATGACCATGATCCTCGCCACCCACGAGATGGGCTTTGCCCGCGAAGTGGCCGACAAGGTCTGCTTCCTCGATGCCGGACGCATCCTCGAGGAAGGCCCGCCCGAGCAGCTCTTCGAACGCCCGCGCGAGGCCCGCACCGCCGAATTCCTCAGCCGGGTGCTCTGACCCCTTTCATCTTGGCCCAAATACTCCCGCCGGAGGCACGATTTTTCTGCGAAAAATCGCCTCCACCCCGCAGCCCACCCCGCGGGCGGCCTTGTCCCGCCCGGCCATTGCCGATACCCTCGCCCGGCGCGACAGGGCCAACAGCAGGCGGGGGCATCCATGGCCTATTCTTCGCGCGAGCGCGTTCTGGCAGCCATCAATCACGAAGAGCCCGACCGGGTGCCGATCGTGCTGGGGGTCTCCAACGCCACCGGCATCAAGATGAAACCCTATCGCGAGATCAAGCGCCTGGCCGGGATCAGCGCGCCGGATGAGTATCTCTACCAATGGCCCGAGCTTGGCACCGCCCTGGTGGACGAGGCCACCCTGCGTCGTCTGAAGAGCGATGTACGCGGGGTGCGCGACCTGGAGCCCGCCCATGTGCTGGCGCGCAACCGCGCCCGCCCGCCGCATTCGGACTACATCGACAGCTGGGGCAGCGGGGCGATGGAAATCGCCCCCGGCGAGTGGTTCCCCGGCGTGCATCCCCTGCGCGATGCCACCACGATCGAGGAACTCGAGGCCTATGAGGGCTGGCCCGACATGCGCGACCCCACCCGCATCGCCCATGTGCGCGCGGAGGCCCGCGCGCTCGCCGAGGCCGGCGAATACGCGATCCTCGCCACCCCCTGGCTCCTGTTTCCCTTCGAGCGCGCCATGGCCATGCAGGGGCTTGAGAGCTTCCTGCTCAACATGGCCCTGCACCCGGATTTCGCCGTCGCGCTCCTGCGCAAGAATGCCGAACTGTGCAAGGAGCTGATGGGCGCCTTTCTCGAGGAACTCGGCGACAATGTGGACATGATCAAGATCGGCGACGATCTGGGCACCCAGAGCAGCCTGATGATGTCGCCGAAGATGTATCGCGAGATGCTCAAGCCGATCCACGCGGACTTCATCCGCTTCATCAGGGAGCGCACGAAGGCCAGGGTCTTCTTCCACACCGATGGCGACGTGGAGCCGCTGATCGAGGATTTCATCGAGATCGGCGTGGACATCCTGAACCCGGTCCAGACCAGCGCCGGCAGGATGGCGGACCTCGTGTCGCTCAAGCGCAATTACGGCGACCGGATCGTGTTCTGCGGGGCGGTGGACACACACCGTGTGCTGCCCCACGGCACGCCGGACGAGGTGCGCGCCGAGGTGAAGCGGGTGATCGAGGCGCTCGCCCCCGGCGGCGGCTTCATGCTGGGGGCGGTGCATACGGTGATGAACGACGTTCCGGCCGAAAACGTACTGGCCATGGTCGATGCGGTGGAGGAATACGGCCGCTATACCGGCTGAGGCGCTGTCGGCCGCGCGGCCGGAAACCCCCGCCGAAGCGGGGGTTCGGTGTCTCCGCTGTGAGGCTCAGTCGAGCTCCTCGGGCAGGATCAGGTTCAGCACCACGGCGATGATCGCCGCCGGCAGCAGGCCCGAAGTCATCAGGATCTGCAAGGTCTTGCTCATGTGCTGCAGCGCCTCGGGCACCAGCTTCAGCCCCAGCCCCAGCGAAAGCGCGGTGGCGAGGATCACCATGTTGCGCCGGTTCCAGGTGACGTCGGAGAGCATCGACAGGCCGGCCGAGGCGACCATGCCGAACATGATGATCACCCCGCCGCCGAGCACGTTGATCGGCACCGTGTTGATCACCGCGCCGACCTTGGGGATCAGCCCGGCGACGATCAGGAACAGCGCGCCGATGGTGACCACATGCCGGCTCATCACCCCGGTCATGGAGACCAGCCCCACATTCTGACTGAACGAGGTATTGGGCAGGCCGCCGAAGATCCCCGCAACCGCGGTGCCGAGACCGTCGGCAAAGGTGGCGCCCTGGATCTCCTTGTCGGTGGCCTCGCGCCCGGCCCCGCCCTTGGTGATGCCCGAGACATCGCCGACGGTCTCGATCGCCGAGACGATCGCCATCAGGCACATGCCGATGATGATCGACCAGTTGATCTCGAAGCCCCAGCGGAACGGGCTCGGAAGCTCGAACGCCGCCGCCTTGGCGACATTGGCGAAATTCACCTGGCCCATGAAATACGCGACGATATAGCCGGCGATCAGGCCGATCAGCACCGCGGCGATGGACAGGAAGCCGCGGAAGGTGAACTTGATCGCCAGCGTCACCGCGATCACCACCAGCGCCGGGCCCCATTGGGCGAGGGAGCCGAATTCGGGCTTGCCCATCATCGGCACCCCGCCGGCGGCGTATTTGATGCCGACCTCCAGCAGCGAAAGCCCGATCATCAGCACGATGAGCCCGGTCACCAGCGGCGGCAGGGCAAAGCGCAGCCGGCCGATCACCGTGCCGAGGCAGAAGTGAAACAGCCCGCCGATGAAGACCCCGGTCATCAGCCCGGCCATGCCCGCCGTGCCCGCGCCCGCCACCGCCGGGATCATCACCGGCAGAAAGGCAAAGCTCGTGCCCTGCACCACCGGCAGGCGCGCGCCCACCGGGCCGAAGCCGATGGTCTGAAACAGCGTCGCAATGCCGGCGAACAGCATGGACATCTGGATCATGTAGCGCATGTCGGGAAAGCCCAGCGCGCCCTGATCGGAGCCGAAGCCGAAGCCCGCGGCGCCTGCGATGATGATGGCGGGCGTGACGTTGGAGGCGAACATCGCCAGCACATGTTGCAGCCCGAGCGGAATGGCCTGCCCGATGGGCGGCATGTAGTCGGGGTCTTTCAGATGTGCCCCTGCGGTTGCGTCAGTCATGTTTCTCCCTTTCCTGTTGTAATCCCGTTCGCCGGGTCTGGTTATGGTTATTATGGGGCTGTTCTACCACATATGGTGTATCCAGCCAAATTTCCTCCAAATTGTTGCCCTCGCCGATCCGGTCGATCACGGCAAAGAGCGCCGGTTCGCCGAGCGGGGTCAGCACCCCGTGCCAGGTGGCGCGCAGGTAGTTCACCCCCTGTCCCGGCTGGGCGATGAAGGCGCGTGGAAGGCCCGGGCGGCCGCTTTCGTCGGGCGCCACGATCACCAGCCAGGGCGTGGCCTGCATGGGTATGAAGGCCTGCGAGCCGAGCGGGTGGCGTTCGAGCAGGCTGAAGCGGTAAGGCAGCGCGCGGGGGCGGGCGCGAAACAGCGAGATGCCGGCCCGCCCCGCATCCGACCCGGTGCCAAAGTCGAGCCGGGCGCGGTCATGGAAGCGCTCGGCAAAGCCCTGGTTGATCACCATGTCCGGCGCGCCCGCGGCCTCGATCACATCGCCGAAGGGGGCGAAAGCCTCGGCGGTCAGCGGCTCGGTGTGCAGCGTCCGGCTCATGGCAGCACCAGTTCCGGGTGGCGGTTCATGTCCTTGTAAAGCAGGTAGCGAAACGGCCCCTCGCCGGTGGCGATGCAGGCCTGCGGGCAAAACGCCCTGAGCCACATGAAATCGCCGGGGCCGACTTCGACCCAGTCGGTATTGAGCAGGTAGCGCGCGGTGCCTTCGAGCACGTAGAGCCCGTGCTCCATGTTATGCGTCTCGGCAAAGGGGATGCGCCCGCCGGGCTGGAAGGTGACGATGTTCACATGCATGTCATGGGCCATGTCGGTCGGGTCCACGAAGCGGGTGGTGGCCCATTTGTCGCTGATCGGCATCGGGATGGGCGCGTGATCCTGATCGCGGGTGACGAAGGCCTCGGGCGGCGGGGTGCCCGGCGCGGGCTGGTAGCGCTTGCGGATCCAGTGAAAGCCGAGCGGCGCGGGGCCGGTATTTTCAAGCCGCCACTCGCTGCCCGGCGGCAGATAGGCGTAGCTGCCGGGGGCAAGGGCATGGGCGGTGCCGGCGATGGTGAGCCGGCCCGTTCCGGTGGCCACGAACAGCACCGCTTCGGCGCCCCGGTCGGGCTCGGGCGCGTCGCTGCCGCCGCCCGGGGCGACCTCGACCGCATATTGGGCGAAGGTCTCGGCGAATCCGGTCATCGGGCGGGCGAGGATCCAGAAGCGGCTCATGCGCCAGCCGGGCAGGGGCGTGGTCACGATGTCGCGCATGGTGTCGGCGGGCAGCAAGGCGTAAGCCGGGGTGAAGATCGCGCGGCCCTGCGGGTCCGCCCCGGCCTCCGGCAGCCCGCCGGGGGGGAAGGCATAGCGGCTCATGGCAGGATCGCCGCCAGTCGCAGGGCGGCGATGCGCTCGACCTGCCGGCAGGCCTCGGCAAATTCGGCTTCGCTGTCATGCTCGAGCCGGCGCTCGAAAGCGTGGAGGATGCCGGCCTTGTCATGGTCGCGCACCGCGATGATGAAGGGAAAGCCGTGCTTTTCCATATACCTGGCGTTAAGCTCGGTGAAGCGCGCGCGCTCGGCATCGGTCAGCGCGTCGAGCCCGGCGCTGGCCTGCTCGGCGGTGCTTTCGGCGGTGAGGCGGCGGGCGGCGGCGAGCTTGCCCGCAAGGTCGGGATGCGCGCGCAGCACGCCAAGGCGCTCCTCGCGCGAGGCGCTGCGAAAGACGCGGGTCAGCGCATTGGCGAGCCCCGTGGCGCAATCGTGTGCCGGGCCAAGCTCAAGCGCATGGGCGCGCTCGGCCACCCACGGGGAATGTTCGTATATGCCGCCGAAACGCTCAACAAAGCGGGCCTTGTCCATCCGGCTCGGGCGCTCGAAGCGCCGGTGCGGGTGCGCCCTGGCCCAATGCTCGGCAATGTCGATCCGGCGCGGGGTCCAGACCCCTTCATGGGCCTGGATATGCTCGATGAAGCGCCTCAGCCCCGCGACCTTGCCCGGCCGGCCGATCAGGCGGTTATGCAGGCCGACGGTCATCATTGCAGGCCGGCCCGCCAGCCCCTCGGCATAGAGGGTGTCGAAGGCGTCCTTCAGGTAGCTTTCGAACTGGGCGCCGGTGATCCAGCCGGGGCTGGTGGCAAAGCGCATGTCGTTGGCCTCGAGCGTATAGGGGATGATCAGCTGGTCGCGTTCGCCCACCTCCAGCCAATAGGGCAGGTCGTCGTCATAGGTGTCGGAGATGTAGTCGAACGCCCCGGTCTCGGCCACCAGCCGCACCGTGTTGGCGCTGCAGCGGCCCGTGTACCAGCCGCGCGGCGGCGCGCCCACGACCTCGCTATGCAGGCGGATAGCCTCGGCAATGGCGGCGCGCTCCTCGGCCTCGCCCATGTCCTTGTGCTCGATCCATTTGAGCCCGTGGCTGGCGATCTCCCAGCCCGCTGCTTTCATCGCCTCGACCTGGGAAGGGTTGCGCGCCAGCGCCGTGGCGACGCCGTAGATGGTGAGCGGGATGTCGGCGCCGGTGAACAGGCGATGGAGGCGCCAGAAGCCCGCCCGCGCGCCGTATTCGTAGATCGACTCCATGTTCCAGTGCCGCTGGCCGGGCCAAGGCGCGGCACCGGGGATATCGGAAAGGAAGGCCTCGGAGGCGGCGTCGCCATGCAGGATGCAGTTTTCGCCGCCCTCCTCGTAATTGAGCACGAATTGCACGGCGATGCGCGCGCCCCCGGGCCAGCGCGGATCGGGGGGCGTGGGGCCGTAGCCCAGCATGTCACGCGGGTATCTCATTTTGCGAATCCTGTCCCTGCTTTCTGAATATCGCAAGAATGGTGCCGGTTTTTCAAAAAATACAAGAAAGTGTTTTTGTTTGCCCTTCCCGCCTCGCCTTTGCCGGCCGGGTTTGGCAGGATCGGTGCAAAGGAGGTGCGGATGGCTGAGGGATTTCTGACCACGCATGTGCTGGATACGGCGCGCGGGGTGCCGGCGGCGGGCTTGCGGATAGAACTCTATCGGCTGAGCGGCGGACGTGAGAAGCTCGCCGAGGCGGTGACCAATGCAGACGGGCGCACTGATGCGCCGATCCTGCCCGCCGAGGGCTTTGCCACCGGGCTATATGAACTGGTCTTTCATGCCGGCGATTACCTGCGCGCGAGCGGACAGGCGGGGGGCGAGCCGCTGTTTCTGGATCGGGTGCCGATCCGCTTCGGCATCAGCGAGGAAGCGGCGCATTACCATGTGCCGCTGCTGCTGTCGCCTTACGGCTACTCGACCTATCGCGGCAGCTGAGCGGTTTCGCCCCGGCTGGCGCCGGGGCGACCCGCCGGGGGGCGCTGCCCCCCGGACCCCCCGGAGTATTTCCGCCAAGATGAAAGGGGCTACCAGTGGCCGGTATTTTCCATGCTGGCCCAGGGTTCTTGCGGCGGCAGGGGCTCGCCTGCCTGCAGAAGCTCGATCGAGATATTGTCGGGCGAGCGCACGAAGGCCATGCGGCCGTCGCGCGGGGGGCGGTTGATGGGGATGCCGTTGTCCATCAGGTGCTGGCAGAGGGCGTAGATGTCTTCGACCTCATAGGCGAGGTGGCCGAAATGGCGGCTGTCGGATGGCAGGCCCTCGTCGCCGTCCCAGTTGAAGGTAAGCTCCACCGGGCATTCTTCCTGCCCCGGCGGCGCCATGAAGACCAGGGTGAAGCGGCCTTGTTCATACGCCTTGCGGCGGGTCTCTCGGAGGCCGAGCAGTTCGAAGAAGGCGATGGTTTTCTCGAGGTCGGCGACGCGGACCATGGTATGCAGGTAGCGGATTTTCATGCGGGCTCTCCTGTGGCTGCCGGGGCAGAATAGCAGATGGAAGGGGGAGGGAAAGCGCTATAGAGTGGCGCCGCAAAAGGGGGGGAGATTCGACATGAGCCTGACACCGGAGCAGCAAGCCGAGATAGAGGCACAGCGCGCGGGAGGGGCGCAGACCCTGCGCGCGGTGAGCCCCGGGATGGAGGCGCATCTCTACAAGGCGCATGAGGTGCTGGACCACGGCTTCGTGCGGGTGATCGACTATATGGGCGACGACGCGGCGATTTGCCAGGCGGCGCGGGTGAGCTATGGCAGGGGCACCAAGAGCGTGACCAATGACGAGGGGCTCATTCGCTATCTGATGCGCCACTGGCATTCGACGCCGTTCGAGATGTGCGAGGTCAAGTTCCACGTCAAGCTGCCGATCTTCGTCGCCCGCCAGTGGATCCGCCACCGCACCGCCAATGTGAACGAATATTCGGCCCGCTATTCGATCCTCGACCGCGAGTTCTACATCCCCGCCCCCGAGCATCTGGCCGCGCAGTCGGTGGTCAACAACCAGGGCCGCGGCGCGGTGCTGGAGGGCGCCGAGGCCGCCCGCGTGCTGGAGCTGCTCAAGGCCGATGCCAACCGCGCCTATGACCATTACGAGGCGATGATTTCGCAGGAGGGCCAGCAGGGGCTGGCGCGCGAGCTTGCGCGGATGAACCTGCCCGCCAATATCTACACCCAATGGTACTGGAAGATCGACCTGCACAACCTGTTTCACTTCCTGCGCCTGCGCGCCGACAGCCACGCCCAATACGAGATCCGCGTCTATGCCGAGGCGATCTGCAGGATCGTCGCCGATTGGGTGCCCTTTGCCTATGCGGCGTTCGAGGATTACCGCATGGGGGGCGCGACGCTCTCGGCCCGGGCGCTTGACTGCCTGCGCCGGATGCTGGCGGGCGAGGAGGTGACACAGGAAAGCTCGGGGATGAGCAAGGGCGAATGGCGGGAATTCATGGGGGTGATCGGGCGGGGATAACGGGAAGATCGTGCGTCAATATGGCCTTTCCGGTCGGATCGTGCCGCGGGCGCTTGCCAATCTCATTGCTATTGCCTAATGCGGCGGCATGACCTGTCCTTTTTGCGCAGCGAGTGGCCCTCTGGTCACCTACCCGGTTTCCGGTGGCCCTGACGGGGCTGGCGTGGAGATTTGTCAGACCTGTATCGACCAGATCGAAGGCGAGCCCGAGCCCAATCGCTGGCGCGGGCTTTCCGGCACGATCTGGGAAGAAGACCCGGCGCTAAAGGTGCTCAGCCTGCGGATGCTCCGGCGGCTCGGCGCCGAGGGCTGGGCGCGGGATGCGCTGGATCAGGCCTGGCTCGACGAAGAGACGCAGGCCTGGGCCGACAACGTGCCGCAGGAGAGCCGGCACAGGGATGCCCACGGCGCCACCCTGAATGCGGGCGATACGGTGGTGCTGGTCAAGGATTTGCCGGTCAAGGGCGCGGGCTTTACCGCCAAGCGCGGCACGGCGGTGCGCGGTATTGCGCTGGTGCCGGACAATCCGGGCCAGATCGAAGGGCGTGTCGAAGGGCAGCGTATCGTGATCCTGACAGAATTCGTGAAGAGGAAGTGAGATGAAGCCAGCCGGCTATTCGCGCACGCAAATCGTGCTGCATTGGATCGTATTTGTGTTGGTGGTGCAGCAATACGTCTTCAATGACTATATTGCCGAAGCCTGGGCCGAGATCACCGAGGGCGCCGAGATGCAGTTCAGCCCGGTGATTGCCGCACATGTGTTCGGCGGGATCCTGATCGGTCTGCTGGTCATCTGGCGGCTGCTCCTGCGCGCCCGGCGCGGGGTGCCCGCGAGCCCCGAGGGCGACTCGCCGGCGCAAAGGGCCATTGCCCATGGCACACATCATACGCTTTATCTGCTGTTGATCCTGATGCCGGTCTCCGGTGTGGCGGCGTGGTTCATGGGGATCGAGCCTGCGGCCACGGTCCATTTCTACCTGAAACTGCCGTTGCTCGCACTGGTCCTGTTGCATGTCATCGGGGCGCTGTATCACCAATATGCGCTCAAGGATGATCTGATCGGTCGCATGAAGACTCCACGCGACTGAGATGCGCCTGGTCCTGATCCTGCACGGCCTGATCGGCGGCGCTTTGGCGAGCGTCGCCGTCGTGGTGGCCTTGATCTCGGGCGTTTCGACCCTCTGGCCCTTGCTCGGCGCTGCGCTTGCGGGCTGGCTGGCCGGCTGGCCCGTGGCCATGTATATCGCCCGGCAGATGCGGCGCTGAGCCTGCGCCAATCGGTCACGGGGCTGCCTGATCGGGATCAAGGCAGGTCTCGCGGAATTCCGTTCTCTTGCGTCTGCAAAGCAACGACGGAGAGAACCATGCTCAGACTGGTAGCCTTGATCTACATCATGGGTGGTGCGACCCTGGCCGGTGTTCTTGTGGTTGTGGCGCTGACGGCCGGCTACGATACTGCACAGCCGATCATCTACGCAGCCATTGCCGGTTTCGTGATTGCATTGCCGGTAACCTGGGCCGTTGCCAGGAAGATCGGCGAAATGTGACCTTCGCGCTTGAGGGTGCGGGGCCGAGCGGTTAGGGTGCCGGCGTGGTCCCGTAGCTCAACTGGATAGAGCACCTGACTTCTAATCAGGGGGTTGGGGGTTCGAGTCCTCCCGGGATCGCCAGCCTCCGTTCCCGGGCTGTCCCCGGGCCGGCCACGAATCCGCCCATGACCGGCCTTTTTCCTGACGCGCACGGCGCGTATGCTCGGGCCGTGGCAGGCAAGGCAGGGCAACGGTCGAGTGAGCACCAAGGACATCCACCCCCCCTACCGGCCCGAGATCGACGGGCTGCGCGCCACCGCCAGCA